>CAYOSB010000136.1:8870-10527 GCA_964406495.1 uncultured Bacteroidaceae bacterium
GCGGGAAGAGCATACATGGGATATTATCACATTTGAGGAGCCCTCCAGATTCCTGGAGCTTGACACCACAGCTGCCAGTGTCTGGGAAATTGGAATGCCGAATAAACTGGTTTTCAACGGTTCCTATGCAGGATGGTACTCTGTATTTACTGGCACAGCACCACTTTATCCTGCAAACAACCATAGCATGTTTACATTGCTGATCAGTCAGCAGAATGTCGATCATTATCCCTACAGCGTTTACCTGGAGTTCATGCACCGGCTGGATTCAGAAAAAGGGAAGGACGGAGGGTACATTGATGTTTCTTACGATGGCGGGCAAACCTGGACAAATGTTATCGAGGACCGTTCAGCATGTTACGTTCCCGGAGATGATTTTGAAACAGAAGGATTGTATGCGCAATCAGATACCCTGTATAATGGGGAATATGGATTCTCCGGCGAATTGCATACCTGGTCGAAGGTGCGCTTTGGGTGGGAATACTGCCTGACAAAAACAGCGTCCGATTACCATGATACCACGTTATTGCGATTCAATTTCATCAGCGATGGGAATGATCCCACCCAGGAAGGCTGGAACATCGATCACATCCGGCTCTTTTCCATGCCCATTACCGGAAGTGCCGCAGATGGTCATGCGCGTATGTTTAGCGTTGTACCCAATCCTGCAGTGGATGAGATCACGATCGTTTCAGCGGATGGTTCTGCCATTGAAAGGGTCCGTCTTTTTGATATGACCGGAAAGCTCCTGGGTGTTTTCGACGGGAAGGACCGGATACCTGTCGCAGATCAGCCCA
Organism: uncultured Bacteroidaceae bacterium; assembly: GCA_964406495.1. GTDB lineage: Bacteria > Bacteroidota > Bacteroidia > Bacteroidales > M55B112. The sequence goes on from CAYOSB010000136.1 coordinate 9,668, forward strand.
CCGGGATCTATTTCCTGGAAATTGAATCGGGGTATGGGGACGTATTCAAAAAATTCCTGAAACAATAATCAGATCCGGTTCGGTCTTGTCATTACATTGATTTTATTTCATGGATTACATGCTATTTCTTTTAGTAGTGCAGTGCCACAGAAGTGCATGTCAGCTACACTTCAAATTCTTACGCTGTTGACTTTACCCTTATTTCAGTCCAGGTGTACCTCTTTTTCCAGGCGGTTCATTCACTCCAGGTGGACTGCTTTTTCACCGGCAGTAATCTCCACGTCCAGGATGTTTTCCAGGGGAGGCAATGGGCATGTAGCGAACGGACTGAAGGCACAGGGAGGGTTGGTCGCTTTGTTGAAATCGATGATCACATTGTTGCCGTCGATCATCTCCGTGTAGAGGAACCGCCCGCCGCCGTAAGTTTCCAGTCCGTTGGTGGCATCGCCGATGATCAGGAAATATCCTTTGCCCGCACGGAAGGGCAGCAGGGTTTGTTTCTTCCCATTTATGCTGAAAATCAATTCGCCCGGAGCCTTGTAAAACTCACTGAACCCATCGATTACAGTGGGTACTTCCACGGTACGTGCCGAATCGAATTTTACCAGTTCTGCTTCCACAACGAATCGTTTGTCGAATGGAAAAGAAGGAATGTGGTCCAGTGCATTGATCCTGGGATGTTCCAGGTCACGTAGCCGGATTCCGTACTGCTCGCCCCGTTTGATGATGTACCAGCGGTATCTGCCCAGCTTCATTGTCGTGGTGTTTTCCTGCTGGTCGTGCTGCAGCATCATTTCTGTTACAGGTGCACTATCCACCATGATTTCCACCTCCGGACGGGCAATGAGTTCAACAGTGGT
>CAYOSB010000137.1:0-10376 GCA_964406495.1 uncultured Bacteroidaceae bacterium
GAAAGCAATACCAAAAGAGGACTGGAATATGGACGTATGATGGAAGCCCTGATTGATGACTGGCGATCGCAGTGGAATATGGGTCCGCTCCCCTTCTATTACGTACAACTTTTTAACATGGGAATTGCATCCAGTCGTTTGTACGAAGAGGGAAACTGGCAGGACACAAGGGATCAGCAACTGCAACTACTGTACAAAGACATTGAAAATATCGGGATGGCAGTCAGCATTGACACCAACGAGGATCCCGATAACAGCGATGCCAGCATCAGGATCCACCCGAAAAACAAGAAACCGGTTGGTGAGCGGTTGGCCCTGCTTGCCCTTGAGCACACCTATGGAAAAGATATTTTAGGCACGAGCCCAATCCCCTCCGGAAGCTATATAAGCGACGGTAAAGTATATGTTCATTTCTCAGATGCTGGCACGGGTCTTAAAGCCAGCCAGGCAGGCGAGCAATTAAAAGGATTTGTGGTTGCCGGTTCAGACAGGAATTTCGTTGCTGCAGATGCAGTGATCATCAATGACAGTACCATAGCGATATCATCCGATGCTGTTTCCGAACCAGTGGCAGCACGCTACGGATGGTCGAAAAATCCCGACTGCAACCTGGTGAATGGTGCAGATCTGCCGGCCTCCCCTTTCCGGACCGACAACTGGCCATCCGGGTATCAATATGATGAAGCTGCAGCCCGAAACAATGCGGATCTGTATGGCATCAGGATCAACGGTGTTTTCTGGAAGCCCTTCGATAATAACACGAAAAACATGGTGGTGGACATACCGCATTCTGTAATAAATATTCAGGTAAATCCGGAGCCGGTGAGCCTGGTGTCGGAAGTAACTATTTCTCAGCCAGTGGATATCAACGGCACGGAAAGTGAGCGGACTGCAACCATTGAGGTTACTTCGTATGACGGAAACGTTCAGCATACATATACGATGCTGTTTAACAAAGTTCCCGCCCTCGATTTGTTCTTCGCACTCGGACAATCGAATATGGCCGGTAGGGCGCCCATTACAAAAGAAGTATCAGGCCCCATTGACGGGGTCAGTCTATTCAATGATTTAAACAACTGGGAAATGGCTGCAAATCCAATGAACGCCTATTCCAATATCAGGAAAGATATATCACATCAGAAAGTCGGACCCTCTTATGCATTCGCAAAAACACTGGCTGATTATGTGCAGCGTGACATCGGCCTGGTGGTGAATGCCCGGGGAGGAACTGCGATAGCTGCTTTTTCCAGGGGAGAATACCGGGACCCGATGTTTGCCCGCCTTGCCGAAGGGGCGAAATTCGGTGAACTGAAGGGCGTGATATGGCACCAGGGAGAGTCAGACAATTCCCGTGCTGGTGATTATATGGATGACCTGAAAATCCTGACAGATGACCTGCGATCGGAGTTTGGCGACGCATATTTTGTGGCAGGTCAAATGGGCGGATGGAACGCCGATGGAAAAGATACGCCCAAATACGCCAATATAAATGACACGATCACAAAAATAAAAAACTATATCAGCAATGCCGATTACGTAAGCAATGAAGGGCTGGATCATATTGGTGATTATTCACATTTCAACCTGGAATCCCAGGTTATTTTAGGACAACGATATGCACAGAAAGTACTTGCACAGGTCTATGGAGTAAATATTACAATATTGAATGTGGACTTCCAGGGCGATGGATTTGCAGTGTACGGACAGGACACCATTCTTCAAGACAGGTCGTGGTCCTATACCGCAACTGCAGGAAGCACCAAGCTACTCAATATCTTTCCTCCAGAAGGGAAAGAAATCATTCGACTGGTACTTAACGGAAACGAAGTGGAAGGGATTAGCGGAGCCACATCATATACTTATGACGTGGATACCAATGCCGATAACCTCCTTGAAATTCTGATTGAATCTGCAATGCCGGACAGCTCCACGATGGTTGTTCCCAAACTTAAAAGTGAAAGACCACTGGTGTATCCGAATCCTGCCGGAAACTCAATCAATATCCGGACTGATATTGATTTTAAGAACGTCAAAATCCATTCGCTGGAAGGTAAGGTGTTACTGGAATCTACGAAACAAAGGAATATAGATATTAATTTCCTTCCTTCCGGGATCTATTTTGCCAAAGTGAATAGGACTACCGGACCGGTTTGCGAGCGATTTATCAAACATTGAAGAAAAAGAAAACAGGCAAATTATTACGGCTTCAGTACCCGGTAGAAAACTGGCGCTGATAGCTTATCAAGGCTGGGATGAACTGAAACATATAGTCTATACAGGAAATAATGCTGAAGCCAGGGAGAGTACGGTACTGCATGCCTACAAGAAAAGAATGGCTAAAAACACGGAGATGGAATTGATGAACACAGTAATGTTACACACGTTGGATGACACAGAATGGACTGAGGAAGAACTATCCCCTGTTTCGAAAATTGAAATCCTGGATGTTACTCCTTTCGGTGCACCATTGGGGGCTAATTTAACGCTAAATAATGGTAATACTTATTTGGTTGATTTTGTAAATATTGATGGCAAACGAACATGTTAGAAATGAAACCTATGATAAAGCCTTTCAAAAAAACCTTGTGGATCCTGGGCATAGCTTTAGTGATCCTGCCAGTAGCTATAGTTACGACGGCCTGTACATCAGGGAATAGCGATTATAAAAACGTGATTTACATTAGTGATCAAGATGATTTTGATCATCACTCAGGGACCAAATTCCCGGAAGGAACAAAAATCCTGTTCGCCGGTGGAGTGGAATTCAAAGGGCAGTTTGTGCTCAAGGGAAACGGCACAGATGATCTTCCTAATATGGTGTCTGCCTACGATAGTGAAACTATGGAGGAATATGACGCGTGGACAGATAGCAAGGCAGTTCTCAATGGCCTGGGAGAAGTTGAATCTCCCATTTACCTGTATAATGGTCAGCATTGGAAAATCAATAACCTGGAAATAACCAATACGAACGGGACCACTGATGACCAGGGGAAACTGAAAGGAATATACGTAGTGGCTGAAGATGCCGGGATAATAAATAACATCACCATAAAAAATTGTTTCGTGCACGATGTGAATGGCAATGTAGGGGGGAAATGGAAGGGTGGAATCCATTTACATGTGATCGGAGACAGCATCAAAACAAAATTTCACCAGGTGCTGATTGAGGACAATGTCATAAAAGACGTTGGAGGTGTCGGGATCGGGAATCAATCAAGCTGGAGAAATATCGATACTGAAAAATATTACCCCTGGACAAATTTCATTATCCGTGGAAACTTCATTGAGCGAACCGGTCGAAATAGTATCATATTAAGGAACGCGATTGATCCTCTGATCGAATACAATGTGGCCTCAGGCAGCAGTCGTTTTGACACAGGACACAGCATCGTTAATTTCAACACAATCAATTGTATCGTCCAGTATAATGAAGCATACGGAAACATTGGTCCTGAAAACGAAAATGAGCGCGGCGGATTTGATGCAGATTATAAATCAACCGGGACAATTATTCAGTACAATTACAGCCATGATAACAACTGGTTTTGCGGCATTATGCGGAGGGGGAAAAATTCCGACATTACCATACGCTACAATATCAGTCAGAATGAATTATTAGGGAGCTATTTATATGGATTTCCAACAGAATTCGGGCTGAAAGATGTTAAAGTATATAACAATGTCCATTATTTCGGAAAAGGAAAGGGGAATACAATTTTTGTCGAGGGAGGAAAGGTGAGACATCCCATAGAAACAACATTCAGGAACAATATTTTTTATTTTGAAGATGAAGCTGAGTGGGGTTTCGAACCTGAGAATTCATGCCTTTTCGAGCACAATCTCTTCTATAATGTTGCCCCGAAGGGCACCAATGCAATCACTTCAGATCCATTGCTTGTTGATCCCGGGAAGGGAGGAACAAATATCGACATGAAAGATCCGGAAAGATTAGCCGGATACCGGTTAAAAAGCAACTCCCCCTGTATCAATGCAGGAGTAACCATCGGTAATAACGGGGGAAAAGACTTCTGGGGCAATGAAATAAACAGTGAATCAACAAATATCGGTGTATATGCCGGTAAGAATAATCAATAGAACTGTACCTAATTGAGTAAACTGAAACAGATATAACAACCTGCACAATGAGAAAACTGAAGCTACTGATCACGGTTACTTTGATTTTATCCTCTGCTTATGCCTTTTCGCAGGAACAAATAATAAATGTCTCAATGGACACATATATCCGGGGCGGGAGTTATGCCGATGATAATTATGGTAACGTTGATGAACTTTATTTAAAGGGACATCCTTCAAATTTAGATTATGAGCGGCAAATGCTTTATCAATTTGACCTTTCCCCCCTGTCACTGGGAACTTCTGTAATTAAAGGTAAAATCCGGCTGTACTGCACTTATTCTGCCGGTGATCACACGATCACCTTGTATGAAACAAGTGACGGTTGGACGGAAGAATTTGTCACCTGGAACAATGCGCCTTCAACTGGAGAGGAAATCACATCTTTCACAATTACAGATGCGGTTGTAGACGCTTATATTGAGATAGATATTCCCGATTATATATTCCATGAAAAAGAGGGAGATAAAATATTAAGTCTGATCATAGCCGATGCACAAAAGAGCAATAAGCACTCCAAATATCTGACTAAAGAAGCGCCTGATCAACATCCTGAATTGATAGTGGAGGAAGCCATGTGTGATTGCGATGTGGCAGTGCCACAGCAGTTTAATGTTTCGAATATCTCTTCCACTAAAAACATATTAACCTGGGATCCGGTTTCCTGTTGCGCTATAACAGGTATAAAAATAGAACGGAAAATCGAAGGCGGAGTTTTCGAACCACTGGCTGAAGTATCAGCATCGGTATCTGAGTATACAGACAAATCCCTGTCTGCCGAAACGCAATATACATACCGGATTCAATCTTATGGCTCCGGTAAGGAGTCGGCATGGAGTCCGGAGAAGTCCGTAACCACAGCAAGTTACGCTGGAAATACATATTATATGGATGCCACAGGAGGTGATGACAATAACGACGGTTTGTCTGCAGGGAATGCCTGGAAAAGTTTGAACAAGATAAATAATACTGCGCTGTATCCCGGCGACCAGGTATTGCTTAAGTCAGGAGAAAAATGGATTGGAACTTTACATCCGAAAGGATCCGGTGTAGAAGGAAAACCTATTAAAATTGGGAAATATGGAGAAGGGGATTTGCCAACTATCCAGGGTCCCGGGACCGAACTAAGCAACGCTATTTACCTGTATAACCAGTCATACTGGGAGATTAGCGACATTAAAGCAACAAATCCTGAACCACAGGATATACCCCAATATTCAAAAAGAGCAATTTATATCCTTGCGAAAGATGCCGGAGAAATAAATCATATACACATTAAAAATGTAGAAGTGACAGATGTTGAAGTCCCGATGGACGACTTTGCTGATTCGAGGTTTTATGGAGGGATATATTTCGAAGTGCTGGGCTCAGAGGTCAAAACATGGTTTAATGATATATTATTTGAAGGCTGCTATTTTCACCATCTTGACAGAACGGGCCTGAGCAACCAGTCGACTTGGTGGAAACGCGGGCCTGATTCACAGTTTGGAGATCAGATTAATGATCCTGGAACAAGCACAGCGTATGACAATTGGGTTCCCAGCACAAATATAGTGGTTCGGAATTGTCGATTTGAACACATAGGTGGCAACGGACTGATCATGCGCGTTTCAAAAAACACATTGGTTGAAGATAATTATTTTACGTACTGTGCCGAGGATATTTCCGGGAATGCTGCATTTTGTTTTAACACCGATAGTACAATTTTCCAGGGAAATGAAGCATGCTACACTATTTATAACGATGGCGATACCGATGCAAGAGGCATAGACAGTGATTTCAGAACAAAACATACGATCATACAGTACAACTATCTGCATCATAATGGCAAAGGAGGCGTAGTCGCTACGGGCGGTAAAGGCGGAGAAACATCAGTGCCCCGATTTAATAAGGGCACCATTATTCGGTATAATGTTTTGGTGAATAATGAACAGCATATCGTCAGAACCTCGGGTATATTATACGATATGTCGGTATATAATAACCTGTTCTATTCCGATGCGTCCATTCAAGACCTTGTTATTATTGAAAATGGTAACTGGGGGGGAGCTGCAGTGAATGGAGCGTATTATTACAACAACATTTTTTACATAGAAGGAAGCAATCCATCTTATGACCTGGAAGAGGGAAAAAACAACCTGTTCTCCAACAATGCCTATTTTGGTGCAAGCGGGGTTGAAAGGAATGATGACAATAATCGAGTAACTACAGATCCGCTATTATCTTCCCCCGGGACTGCTGTTGATATTAATGATTTAGAAAGGTACAAATTAACCGAAGGGTCACCCTGCATCGGATCGGGGAGATTGATTGAAGGAGCTCCGGTAAAAGATCTTTTTGGAGTTACGCTGGATACACCGATAGATATTGGTGTTCATCAATTCAGCAGTGACAGCTCCATCGTATCATTTGAGAACACAGTAATAAATGATGTACCGCTGAGGTTTTTTCCTTCTCCCGCGAATTCATTGGTGAATATTGTGTTTAATGAATCTGTTTCGGGAGTTGTAAGCGGAGTGATCCATGACCTCAGCGGGAGAAGAATAGCAAGCTTTGAGAGAAAAGCAAATGGCAACAGCATTTGCCTGAATTTAGATCATCTGAATATAAAGCGAGGGACATATATCCTTCAAATTCAGACTCCCCAGTTACAGTCTTACTCCAGTAAACTGATAAAAAAGTAGCATAGAAGAAGACGACACGATCGCATATAATAAAAATGCATGCGCATCATTAAAAGAATAATATAATGAATAGCAAATTAAGGATTATCATCGTATTGTTTGCCGGATTGTTTTTATATGGATGCAATTTTACATCAAATAAGATTGAAAAACCAAATGTGCTTTTTATTGCAGTAGACGATTTGAATGACTGGATCGGAGTGCTTGGGGGACATTCACAGGCCATTACCCCCAATTTGGATAAGCTGGCAGGTAAAGGAGTTTTGTTCACTAATGCACATTGCTCACAAGCTGTTTGTACGGCATCGCGAAACTCAATGCTTTCCGGATTACATCCTGTAAATACCGGGTGGTATGCCTCCACAAGCAGTATGAGAAAGAATTATGATGAGGTCATGGAGGGCAACATGATGCTGCCGGAATATTTCAGAGCAAATGGATATAAAACAATGACGGTTGGCAAGATTGCACATAGTGGCGAATCTGATTTTAAAAATAAAACAGATCAATACTGGGATGTGATTGCACCCCATTTTTGGTCCGGAATGGAAAAGCATATCAGGGAAAATGGCTATGGCTACCGGGGACTGATGTTTTACCCTTTTCCAAAAGACGGGGGTCAGTTAGTCGAACTTTATGGAAAAGACACCATCCTAAATTACTATATAAACGTGAGGCGCTTCTATTCCCTTTGTGGAGGTCCGCTGGACAGGCAAGACATCCCTGAAAAGGGAATGTATGATGAGCAAATCGCGGATTGGGCTGTGAATCAATTAAAAGCAAGGCATGATTCTTCATTCTTCCTGGCGGTAGGATTCCTGCGCCCGCATGTTCCGTATGCTGTACCACGAAAATACTTTGAAATGTACGATCCTGAAAGCATAATATTGCCGGATATCCCCGACAATGAAATGAATGATATTCCTATATACGGCAAAGCATACGCCTATGGGTTTACTCCCAATGGCGGATGGTATGATGTTAAAAGGAAAGAAAACATGCACAGGGAACTTGTACATTCCTACCTGGCCAGTGTAAGTTTCGTTGATGAACAAATCGGAAAAGTTCTGGAAGAACTGGAACAAAGCGCATATGCAAAAAATACGATTATTGTTTTATGGTCTGATCACGGGCAGCACCTGGGAGAGAAACATCACTTCAGGAAACAGGCGCTGTGGGAAGAATCTACCCGTGTGCCTTTGATCGTTTACGATCCCCAAAGCAAAAGTAAAGGTGTCTGCGATGAACCTGTCAGTCTGCTGGACCTTTATCCGACCCTTTTGGATTTGTGCGGCCTTCCAGAAAACGAAAAAAACGATGGTCATAGTATTCTCCCATTGATTGAAAATCCGGAAGCTGAGTGGGAATATCCGGTATTGAGTGTATGGAAATATAAAAACTATGCCGTTAGAAGCAAAGACTGGCGCTATATTCGATATCGCGATGGTGGGGAAGAATTATATGATCATAGATCGGATCCCGGGGAGCACAAGAATTTAGCGGGATTGGAGGAATATCAAAATATCATTGAAGAACTGAAAAACTGGCTGCCTGAGACTGAATCTCTGCCTGCAGGCATTGACAAGTGGGAGGGTGACTCCTATGATCAAAGGGTGCGTAACTGGGAGGAGACAGAAATTCCGGCCTGGTTGAATTAATAACTATACAATTGCAAGTGATAAATAATAATAGATACTATCCTAAAAGATCGATAAAAATGAATAGAAATATAAAAAGGTTTACTGTTTTAGGTTTTGTCCTGGGCCTAACAATTACAGTCCTGTCGCAGGAAGCAAAACTCCCTCCCTATTCAATTTCAATTAACGACAACTGGAAATTCCACCAGGGAGGTGTGGCTTTTGTCAGCAGGTACGGGCAGAAGGGTTTCCCCGAAAACGTGGACAGGAATTGGGAAACCGTTTCCATTCCACATACATGGAATGCCGAGGATCCTTTTGATGAAAAGACATCGTATACCAGGGGGATTGGCTGGTAGAGGAAATTTATCTTTATTGATTCAACCAATAAGGACAGCAGATTTTTCCTGGCATTTGAAGGTGCGAATCAAAAAACAGACGTATATGTAAACGGTAATTACGCAGGACAGCACAAGGGAGGGTATACAGGCTTCACTTTTGATATTACAGATTATGTTAAGCATGGAGCAGAGAATCTGATTGCAGTGAAAGTTGATAATAGTCACGACAATACCATCACGCCTTTATCAATTGGATTTGCCTTATACGGAGGCATATACCGTGATGTCTGGTTGAGGGTCACCAACCCCGTTCATTTTAGCAAAACGCATTATGGATCATCGGGTGTCTACATCAGCACTCCTGAAGTTTCAAAACGGGAAGCAAGCCTGGATATTCATTCAATCATTGAAAACAATTCTGAAACAGAGCAGGACTTAATTGTATTTCATTCGGTGATTAATCCCGCGGGAGAGGAAGTGCTGAAGCTTCAGAAGGAACTAAGTATTCCCCCGGGAAAGCGCATTGATATAAAAGATGCCGGGGGTAGGATAAAGCAACCAATCCTCTGGTCGCCTGAAAATCCAGAGATGTATACGGTGATCAGTACCATTGAAGCGGAGGGTAATGTAATCGATAAGGTTGAAAGCCCTTTGGGATTTAGATGGTTCCAGGTAGATCCTGAAAATGGTTTTTTTCTCAATGGTGAAAAGTATGTATTGAAAGGGACAAATCGTCACCAGGATTACCAGGGATTAGGTATTGCTCTTGCCGACAGCTTGCATGTCAGGGACCTGATGTGGATCAAGAACATGGGCGCTAATTTTTTAAGACTTGCGCATTATCCACAAGATCCTGTAGTCCTGCAAACAGCAGATTCCCTGGGACTACTGATATGGGTAGAAACACCAAATGTGAACTACATCGTACCCTCGGATGAAATAACTGATAACGCCGGAAATAAACTGTTGGAGATGATTTATCAGAGGTACAACAATCCATCCGTCGTTTTCTGGGGATCATCAAATGAGATTTTCCTCTGGGACAAGACCGCTCGAAGAGAATCGGAGATTGAAGATGTGTTTTATAAAAAGCAAGTCAGGGATTTTGTCTTCACGATGGACAGCCTCATCAGGGTCACCGATCCATACAGGATATCAACACTGGCCATACATGGCAGCCGGGATTATGACAATGCGGGTATAACAGACATACCTGGTATGGTTTCTATTAATAATTATGCAGGATGGTACTTCGGAGAATTTCCCGGATTTGGCAATTACCTTGACTCAAGGCGGAGAAGATTTCCGGAACAGGTATTGTTTGTAAGCGAATACGGAGCGGGGAGCGATGGACGAATTAACAGCGTTTCCCCCGAAAGATTTGATTTTTCAGTGCAATACCAGCAGTTATACCATAAATCATACCTGGAGCAAATTAAAGAGCGGCCCTATCTTGCAGGAACTGCTATCTGGTCCCAGTTTGATTTTTCTCAACCACATACAGGAGGTTCAATTTACCATATTAACCAAAAAGGCATGCAAAGGTGGAATCGAACACCGAAAGACGTTTACTATTTCTA
>CAYOSB010000138.1:0-10373 GCA_964406495.1 uncultured Bacteroidaceae bacterium
GCACTCTTTCCACTTACCTATAAATCTTATAAATCACAGGCGGTGATGCGTGTACTGAAACCCCAGGTGGATGAGATCAATGAAAAATTTCCTAAGAAAGAGGATGCGATGAAGAAGCAACAGGCCACCATGGATCTTTATAAGCGAGCCGGGGCCAATCCGCTTGGAGGCTGCCTGCCCATGCTGTTGCAGATGCCTATTCTTTTTGCAATGTTCCGCTTCTTTCCCTCGTCCATTGAACTGCGCGGTGAAAAGTTCTTGTGGGCCAATGACCTGTCTACCTATGATAGCATCCTTGACCTGCCTTTTACCATACCGATGTATGGGGACCATGTGAGTTTGTTTACCCTTTTGATGACTGTCACCACGGTCCTCAGTATGCGGATCAATAACCAGACACAATCGACCAGTGCTATGCCGGGAATGAAAACCATGATGTATATCATGCCTTTCATGTTCATGTTTATTCTGAATAATTTCTCAGCAGCACTGACCTATTACTACTTCCTTGCAAACGTAATTACACTGGGACAGAACTTCCTGTTCAAGCAGTTTACGGATGAAGAAGCAATACTCAAGAAGATCAATGCGCGTAAAGCCAAGCCAAAGAAGAAATCGAAATGGCAGGCACGCCTGGAAGAGATGACCAAGCAGCAACAACAATTGCAAAAAAGTAAGGGTAAAAAGCGCTAAATACCGGGATAGCTGCCGGTACCAACAAAGAAATACGAATGTCGGAATCCCTGCACCTCCACATTCGTATTTTTTTTGGGTATTATTTTGGGATAGTCCGCGATTTCAGCCCGACCATCTTGATCGCTGTGACCGCAGCTTCGTCGCCTTTGTTACCGTGTTTGCCACCTGCCCGGTCCAGCGCCTGCTGCTGATTTTCGGTCGTGAGCACGCCGAAAATAAAGGGAATGTCATATTCCAGGTTCAGTTCCGCGATCCCATGGGTAACCCCCTGGCAGATGAAATCAAAATGACGGGTTTCTCCCTGGACTACGCAGCCAATGGCAATCACCGCATCCAATGCATGCTTCTCCGCGATCAGCCTTGAACCGAAGGTGAGTTCAAAGCTTCCGGGAACGGGCATGACAACAATGTTTTCCGGGGGACACCCGTGTTTTTTTAGCGTTTCAACAGCTCCTTCCGTCAACGCAGCGGTTACCTCTTCGTTCCATTCCGAAACAACGATTCCAAATTTCATTCCCGATGCATCCGGAACGGTTTCCGGATCATAGGAGGAAAGATTTTTTATACTGGTAGCCATAGATATAAATTTGAAAAAGATTGAAAAAAAAAGTATCAGCAAGGGGCTGATACTTTGTTCATCTGTTTAATATTTTGTTTACACTGCTTCGAGCAGTCCTTGTACCCGTCCGATGTATTTCTCCATTTCACGTCCTTCAGCTGAATCGGGATAATCCTTACTGATACGTTGGTATATCTCAAGAGCCTCTTCCAACGCTCCCTGCTCCTCGTAGACGATACCCGCCTTTTTCAGTATGATCGGTGTGGTAAAACTGTTTTCATATTTTTTGGCAGCATCAAGATATACCTTGACAGCTTTGTCATATTCGCCGAGACCGGTGTAGGCATCACCGAGTGAGCTCTGTGCCGCAGCACCAACCATCAGGTCCCTGGTGTTGAAACCGGAGAGATAATCAACAGCAGAAGCATAATCTCCAAGTTCCTTGTAGCAAATACCCGCATAATACTCAGCCAGTTTTGCAGATTTTGTGATTGCGTATTCGTCCATGATGTCAAGAAATCCGGGAAAAGTACCGTATCCATTCAGCGCCAGGTTAAATGAATCACGCTCGAAATACCGTTCTGCCATATACATGCTTGCTGCTGCTTCCATGTTCCTTGGCTTGAGGATGTACCGGTTTCCAGCAATGATGAGCAATGCAATGGCAAGGATCACCAACAGTATGTTCGTGAGCATCTTCTGATTGTCCTCGATGAAAACCTCTGTACGCGTAAGTGCAGATTCAATATTACCAAGATTCTTATCTCCTTGAACCTCTTTTTGTTTCTTGGCCATTTGCTAAGTTCTTTTTACATTTTTTAAAACCACCGCAAATGTAATGGTTTTTCCCAAATTTGCTCATATTCTTGCGAAAAAGTTATGCGATTATCAGTGCGCATCTCGTTTTTTCATTCAATATCCCTTACATTTGCTGAAGCGAAACCTTCATCATGCATTTATCTACACTTTCGGTCATAAATTTCAAGAATTATGAACAGGCTGACCTGGAGTTGAGCCCCAGGATCAATTGCTTCGTCGGGGAAAATGGGGTAGGGAAGACCAACCTGCTTGATGCCATTCATTACCTTGCTTTGTGTAAAAGCAACCTGAACCCGGTAGATACACAGAACATCTCTTATAATGCAGAATTTGCGGTGATCCAGGGAGTATTTGACCGCAAGGAAAAAGAGGAGACGATCTATTGCAGTATCCGCAGAAACAAAAAAAAGCAGTTCAAACGCAACCAGAAAGATTACAAACGGCTTGCAGAGCATATCGGGTTGATTCCCCTTGTCATGGTTTCACCTGCAGATTATGTGCTGATCCAGGGGGGGAGTGAAGAACGCCGTAAATGGATGAATGGAGTGATCGGGCAGTACGACAGGATCTACCTTGAAAATGTGATCTCCTATAACAGGATCCTGACGCAACGCAATAAGTTACTGAAGGAGAACAGCACGCATGCAACCGGGCGCGAAGTGCTGGATGTGCTGGATACACAACTGGTTCAATACGGTGAGCCTGTTTTTAATGCCCGCCGCAAATTTGTGGAACGGCTGACCCCGGTGTTTCAGCGGTTCTACCAACATGTTTCCGGGAACAAGGAAGAGGTGAAACTCAACTATTTTTCACAATTACTGGAACAAGATTTTGGAGATGCATTGCACTCCTCCCGGCAGAAGGACTTCATCGTTCAATATACTACTACCGGTATCCATAAAGACGATATCAACATGGAACTCGGAGCGCATTCACTCAAGAAAACCGGTTCACAGGGACAACAGAAAACCTACCTGGTGGCACTTAAGCTGGCCGAGTTCGAATTTATGCAGGAAACCATGCAAAATACCCCTATCCTGTTGCTGGACGATGTGTTTGATAAATTTGATGCATTCAGGGTGAAGCAAATCATTCAATTGGTGGCGGAAAACCGCTTCGGTCAGATTTTCATTACCGATACAAACGAAACAAGAATGATGAACATCCTCAAGGAGATCCCGGCAGAACATCGTGTATTTAATATCACTAACGAGGGAATATCCCTTCAGTCTTAGCGATGGAACGAAAAAAAGAAAAGAAATTAGAATCCCTGCTTGATCATTATGTGCGGGCCAATAACCTGCAGCAGGGCCTGTCAGAATACCGGGTCACCAAGGCATGGTATACACTTCTTGGAAAAACTGTAGCCAATGCTACCAGGTCAATTTACGTGAAAGACCGCAAGCTTTTCGTGAAGCTTCACTCTTCGGTGATGCGGAATGAACTTTCTCTGATCAAGGGTGATATTATTATGCGACTGAATGAATTTGCGGGTTCGGAAGTGATCGACGATGTAATCTTAAGGTAATCCCGCTGAACCTGCATCATTACTGCTAAAAACGTTCCCTGTCAGCAAAAAAGAAATTGGCTTCAATGACTGCATTTTCATCTGAATCAGACCCGTGTACTGCATTTTTCTGCATTGAAGTTGCATACAATTTCCTGACGGTACCTTCCTCAGCATTAGCCGGATCGGTCGCGCCGATCAGCTTCCGGTAAGCCTCCACTGCATTTTCTTTTTCAAGGATAGCTGCGACAATCGGGCCGGAACTCATGAAAGCAACGAGGTCATTATAGAAGGGACGATCCTTGTGCACCAGGTAAAATGTCTCAGCATCCTTCCTGGTCATCTGAAGCTTCTTCAATGCAGTAATTCTGAATCCGTGCTCGCTGATCATATTGAGGATAGGGCCGGTGAAACCGTTCGCAACTGCAGTGGGCTTGATCATTGTAAATGTGAAATTTCCAGTCATGTATTTACGTTTATCTGAATATAGACGCAATAACAAATATACATCAGTTTTGTTAAGCCAAATGGATATATTTTTTACTTTTGCTGTTTCATTTGAGGGTAACCTCTTAATTGTTAATGTATAATGCTGAATAAGCAAGCCAAACAAAAAATTAAATCGATCTTAGCGAAAAAAGACCCTGTAGTGGTGATCTCCCATATCAATCCGGATGGTGATGCCATCGGATCGAGCTCAGCACTGGCATTGTACCTTAAAAAAAAGGGGGTTCCTGTAACCGTCATCATTCCAAATGAGGTTCCGGATTTTCTGCGCTGGCTTCCAGGATTCGATATGGTCCTGACCTATAAGAAAAACAGGGATGCCTGCAGGAAAGCGGTTCACAATGCAGCTACGGTCTTTCTTGTCGATTTCAATGATCCTGGGCGCATCGGGAAACTTGAAAAGGACATCGAGTCTTCAGATGCTTTTCGGATTCTGATTGATCACCATGAAAATCCTGCTGACTTTGCAGATATTACAATATCGGAATCATGGCGGGGCTCTTCAGGAGAAATGATCTATTTGTTAATGCAGGAGATAGACGGTTCGGGATTTCTTGACAAAGAAATAGCCACCTGTTTGTATGTTGCGATCATGACAGATACAGGGAATTTCAGGTACGGCTCCTCTTATTCCGAGATCTTCAATATTGCAGGGGAACTGGTAACGGCAGGGATCGACAAGGACCAGATATTTACCAATGTTTATGACAGTTATTCTGTTTCCCGAATGAAACTTATGGGCTATTGTATGTCCGAAAAAATGGTGGTGCTTCCTGAGTATCACGCCGCTTATATCAGCCTTACCATGGAGGAATTGAAACGCTTCGATCACCAGGTAGGGGATACGGAAGGGTTCGTGAATATACCTTTTACCATTAAAGGAATTCTGGTAACTGCACTGTTTATTGAGAAGAAGGACCACGTAAAAATATCCCTGCGCTCCAAGGGAGACATTTCTGTGGACAAAATGGCTTCCGAATATTTCAGGGGCGGTGGACATATCAATGCAGCTGGTGGTGAATACGATCTTCCCCTTGAGAAGACTATCATAAAATTTGAATCTGTCCTTTCTGAATTAAAAGATGAATTGGCCTAACATTTTCACATTTCTCTTTACTGTATTCATGTTGCTGACCTCCTGTAAACCACCAGTTCAGGAACGTGATGCTGGTCCGGATGAGACTGTGCAACGGTCACTCATTGAAACCAATCAATACATGCGGGAGCGGCATCGCGATCATATGATGGCTTTTGCTGACAGGGCAGGATGGGAGATGACCGAAACTTCCACGGGACTGTGGTACGAAATTTTGTGTCGCGGCACCGGGCAGCCAGTTGAAAAGGACAAGCTGGTGAAATATGCATATGAAACACGCCTGCTGAATGGCAATGTCTGTTACGCTGCCAGTACTGCGGACCCGAAAAAAATTATCGCGGGAGAAGGAAATATCGAGGCCGGACTCGAGGAGGGATTGCAGCTGATGCGCGAAGGAGGAAAAGCCAGGTTCCTGGTCCCTCCCCACCTGGGACACGGAAATTTTGGTGACAGACAATGTATTCCTGGTTCTTCCGTTTTATTGATCACGGTAGAGGTGTTGGAAGTAAAAAGATGAACTGCTGACGCAACTTGCAATCGAATTGGCGCATCTTTTAATAACTAATTGTAGATTTGTACCTCATTACTGATACAACATTAAAAATGATACGGAATATTTTAAATAAAAGCTGGATCCTGTTGTTGCTTGCAGCGCTGCTGGGATGTGACGATGAAGTAAATTATGATGCCTTTCAACAGGAGGAGGATCGTTATTTTCAGCTATATATGGATGCCAAGTATGATACCCTGCAACCTGAGCCAAGTGGATTGTATTATATTGAAGATAAAACAGGGACCGGGCTATCTCCTGATTCAGGTGACTGGGTGCTGATCAATTACCTGGCTTACACCATTCCTGACGAGAAAGTTGTGGATACTTACGATGAAGAGTGGGCCAGGAATTATAACCTGTATAACAGTTCAGTATTGTATGGACCATACAAATATCAGCATGGGACAGAGATGGAAGGTCTGCGAGAAGGATTGTCCATGATGAAGGAAGGAGGGATCGCCCGGCTGATCTTTAAAAGTGATCTGGGTTACGGTGCGGAAGGTTTTGGGAATATCGGTCAGTTCGAGTCACTCATGTACGATGTGCAGTTGCTCAAAGTGATCGAGGACGTTGAGGAATGGGAACAGATGAAGATCGATTCTTTCCTCGCTGAACATCCGCAAGCCTATCCGATTCGCGATGACGAGACCGAATCCGTGATGTACCATATTCCGGGTTTGGTGGGTGACTCTGCCCAGGTTTCTGACGGTAACAATGTCGAGGTATTCTATACCGGGCAGCTGCTTGATGGAAGGGAATTTGACAGCAACGAAGGAGAAAGATCCGGCATGACGGTCACGATTGGCGAAGGCGACGTGATCAGAGGCTGGGACCTGGGCCTGAAATATTTTAGGTACGGGGGAACTGGTAAGTTGCTGATCCCACATGAACTGGCCTACGGAGCGGAGGGTACCAAGGCATCCGGAACTGGAAAGACTGCTATTCCACCCTATGAAACTTTATTGTTTGATATCGAGGTCTTGAGAAGTGAGCCTGATATCGACTAAACATGCCCCAATCAGGTTTTTCCAAGAAGAAATACAGCCGGACGCTTATGCAGGTCTGGCTGTTTCTTTTTCCACCAGCCGACCGGTGCCGTTTTGATCATCTCGGTTTCCATGGTCAGATCTGCTGCCACGCAAAGTAGCGTATCCTTTTTACAGGCTGCACACAGATCAGCAAGCAATGCATTGTTTCGGTAGGGTGTCTCCATGAAGATTTGCGTTTCGTTTTCCTCCTCGACGATGCGCTCGAGCTGTTTAATGGCATGACGCCGTTCATTTTTTTGTACCGGCAGGTATCCTGTGAAACGGAATTGCTGACCATTGAATCCGGATCCCATCAGTGCAAGAAACATGGACGAGGGACCGGTGATCGGGATCACCCTGATATGCTCCCGGTGTGCCAGGCTCACGAGCAGGGCTCCCGGATCAGCAATCCCGGGAAGCCCTGCCTCTGAGATCATTCCGAGATGGTGTCCTTCCTTTACAGGGGTCAGAAACCCCGGAACTGTGGCCGGATCTGTGTGTTTGTTCAGTTCAAAGAAAGTGATCGCGTCGATATCGGTTTGCGGATCGATCATTTTAAGAAACCTCCGGGAATTCCTGGTATTTTCAACGACAAAATACCTGAGTCCCGTGATCACAGGTTTGAAATTCGAAGGCAGAAAATTATCTGTGTCCTTACATCCAAGGGAATTGGGGACCAGGTATAGGTTACCAGCCATCTTTTTTTCTTAAAAATAACACAGTTTTTGCATAATTCATTAGCCTTCGTGCTAAAATGATTAATTTAGGGTTCACCTTGAAACGAATCAATATTGAAGATCACATTTTTAGGTACAGGAACTTCACAGGGCGTGCCGGTTATCGGTTGCCAGTGCCATGCATGCACCTCCCCTGATCCTCACGACAACCGGCTCCGGGCCTCGATACTTCTTACCAGCAAACGTGCCTCGGTAGTGATAGACACAGGTCCGGACTTCCGTCAGCAGATGCTCAGGGAGAAAATTACCCGTTTGGATGCGGTGGTTTATACCCACGAGCACAGGGACCATATTGCAGGTATGGATGACATCAGGTCGTTTAATTTTCTTCAGCGTAAGTCCATGGATCTTTACGGTGAGAAGCGGGTGCTGCGTTCGATCAGGATATCTTTTCCTTATGTGTTTGCAGAGGATAAGTATCCTGGTGTACCCAATGTCATTCTCCATGAGATCACAGGTGAACCTTTTTCCATTGAAGATATTGAATTTATGCCCATCCGGATGCAACACGCCGATATGCCCGTGTTCGGATTCAGGATCATGGATTTTGCCTACCTGGTGGATGCCAACTTTATTTCGGCAGAAGAAAAGAAAAAGCTGAAGGGGCTGTCCCATGTAGTGATCGGTGCCCTGCGCAGGGAAAAGCATCATTCTCATTTTACGCTTTCCGAGGCTGCAGCACTATACAAAGAGCTGGGCGCCGACAATGGTTACATTACGCATATTTCCCACCAGATGGGAAGGGTGGAAGATTACGAAAAGGAATTACCGCCAGGCATGAAAGCTGCCTATGATGGCCTGGTCCTGGAGATATAATGCACCCGGTCGTTCATGGTCCCCTGCAATGCCAGAAACAATATCCCGGTAATTACATTCAGGATCAGGAAGATGATTCCCCCCATCAGTAGCGCTGTGGGCAGGTCATACATATCATTTGCCCATCCCATAAGCGGACCGGCAAGTGAAAAATTGATCCGTATAATGAAATTTCGGACGGACAGGACAGTGGCCCGCACTTCTGAGCCGGTAACCCTGTTGATATAATCTTTCAATACCGGGGTGGCATAACCCCTTACCAGGTAAAATGCGAACAGGATGATTAACCCGGATACCAGGCCGGAAAATGACAGTGACAGGTAACCAAGTGGTATGGCAAGGCTAATGAGGATGATCGTTCCCCTTGGTTTCAGAAAAGACTCCAGCCGGTATGCGAAGAATGAGGCAAACGCAACTGTGAGATTGAGCGCAGCCCAGAGAAGTCCGAACCAGACTTTATCAATTCCATTATGTTCAAAAAATTTCTGAGCAAACCAGGCCATTGTGAGCGTTGCACAGCCAGTAAATGCCGAAAACAGGATATTCCTGCGCAGGATCTTGTTTCCCACCAGTGCAAATTTCGAAACATCAAGGATCTCCCTGAAATCGCGGTTCATTAATCTTTTATGGCGTGCAGGTTCCCGGAGGGTGAACGCAGCCGGGACAGCAATGGCTGCTACCAGGACTTGCCCGTAATAAGGTGCCCTGAGTGAAATCGTCACCAACGCTATGCTCAATAACGCAGCGGCAGCCTCTGCAAGATTTCCCAGTGAACTGATCCGTCCCTCGAAACGGCTGTACTTTTTCTGCTGGTTACGCTCCATGAGTGAATCATATAACATGGCTGAATCTGCACCCGAAACACAGCTCTGACCTATTCCCAAAATGATCTCTGCCACTAAAAATCCCCAGAACCCATAGCTGAAGCCATACATACCAAATCCAGCTACCCCCATCACAGCGCCAAGCATCAGGGTACGCTTACGCCCCCAGACATCAGCAAGATACCCCGAAGGAATCTCCAGGATCACGATCATAATAGAATAGACCGCCTGGAGGACCATGATATCTTTCATTTTCAACCCATTGCTTTCGTAAAAAAGCACAACGATGGGCATGTATAACATGAACCACTTGGCAATCTTGATAATATACAGCCTTGGTATATTGGGATGAGAAATCATGGCGGCAAAGATAGAAGGAATGATTAAAATAAAAGAATAGAACACTGTAATGTGTTTTTACACAAGTGTTGTAAAATACATTTTATGTGATTATTCAGGTTGTATCTTTATACATTCAAAATAGCAATTCCTATGGCTTCCACCCTGATTGAAAAAATATTGGCAAACCATGCGGATGGTCGCACAGTGCATCCTGGTGATATCGTTGATGTTGAGATCGATGCAAGGGTGGCCCGTGACTTCGGCGGTGCCAATGTAGTCAGGAATATCCTGGACCATCAGCGTACGATCAATGACCCTGGAAAGACCTTTTTTACCTTTGATTGCAATCCGACAGGATCAGATCAGAAGTATGCCGCGAACCAGCACAAATGCAGGATTTTTGCCAGGGAGCACGGGATCAGGGTATATGACATTAATAAAGGAATCGGAACACATATTCTTATTGAAGAGGGACTTGCATTTCCAGGAACAACAGCAGTATCCACCGATTCACACGCAAATATCCTTGGAGCAGTAGGTGCATTTGGACAAGGGATGGGGGACAAAGACATTGCAGCTGCCTGGAGCAACGGAAAAATATGGTTCAAGGCACCCCCTTCCGCGAAAATCATTCTGGAAGGTGAACGCCCCGCGCATATCACAGCAAAGGATATCGTGCTGAACCTGCTGGATCGCTTTGGATCAAACACCCTGCTGGGCTATTCCGTTGAATTATACGGCGATGCAGTGGATGCAATGCAATTGGATGAACGGATTACGATCTCGTCTATGGCCACAGAGCTGGGAGCGATCATTATATTTCTGCCCCCTAACAGGGACGTGATCAGGTATTGTGAATCGCGTGCCAGGCAGCGGATCAATCCACCTG
>CAYOSB010000139.1:0-9806 GCA_964406495.1 uncultured Bacteroidaceae bacterium
ATTTTTGCAGTCAGCTGGTCCGACATCAGGATTGTTGAAGGGGGCAGCATTCCCTGGACCCGGCGGTCAACTTCACTTCCTGCGAAGTAAATGTTCAGGTCCTGGGGGGTGACCCCGGAATATTGCGGCATGGACAACGTATTTGTAATGGCAGTATTGATCATATCGGGTGTGATGTTTACATCCTCCGGGCTGCCGAACTCGAATTCCAGTTCATAGTTAAAATAGGTCATGTAATCGACCAGCAATTCAGCCTGTGGCAATCCCTGGCTGATCGCTTCCCAGATGCTGCGTTCTGTTTTGACCAGTTCCTGCTGTGCATTTTTCAAATCCTTATTGTGTTGTAAGGCATATGCTACTGCCTCCTGGAGGTCGAACTCCTGCCGGGTTATGGTGTCCTGCCCAACTGCAGCTGTTGCGATGAAAACCGTTGATATGAATGCAATGAATTTCTTTTTCATATTGTACTCCTTTTATCTTTTCAATACTTGAATGCTCCTTGTTTGTCTATAAGTTTGATACCCTTACTTGTGGCCAGGCCTCTCAGGTAAGGAATGATGATGTTGTTGAATAGTTCCCCCCGGTGGTATCCTTCTGTTGTGAGGATGCTATCAGGGCTGAACAGGTTAAATAATTCATGCAAAGTGAGATTCACGATCTCCAGGTTGTGCTCCTTTCTGAAGATTCCCTGCTTGATCCCTTCCGAGAGAATCTTCCGGGTAACCGAATGGTCCCTGAGATCCCCCTTTTCCTGTAACTTTGCAAAAATCCCTGAATGGTATTTTTTGGCATCCTGGAAAAAGAGGGGATTCAACTGTTTCATGGTATTGATCATTTCCTCCAACAGGCTGAACATGGCCACAATTACGTTTTCGGACTGACTGAGGATCTCATTGGCCTGCTCAAGTTGCCGCGCCTTGAAAAAGGTGATCACTTCCAGGAGCAGGGTATCCTTGTCCCTGAAGTTCTCATAGATGGTCCGCTTGGAGATACCCATATCATCCGCCAGGGTATCCATGGTGATACTCTTTATGCCATACCGGGCAAACAACATACCTGCCTGCGTGATGATCCGCTCTTTTATTTCCATTTTTCCTTGAAATTCGGCGCAATAATATGAAAACTATTTTGGTTTTTATAGTTTTCAGCGTTAAATTTTGCTGAAAATCGGTAAATGGTAGAAATGGACAGGTAAACTGTAAAAAAATGTTGCTGTTTTTTATTCTTCTTCGTGTACCGCATTTTTTCTACTTTTGCAGTTTAGTTTAATGATCGTCCCGGAAAGCATGAAGTGCACTGTCTTCTGAGACTATTCCGGGAAAATCAGACATTCACGTAAGTAATTAACGACATAATAAATGAATATTCCTTCAAAATACGACCCTGCACTGGTGGAAGAGAAATGGTATTCCTACTGGATGGAAAACCGTTTTTTCGAAAGCACGCCGGACGATCGCGAACCTTACTGCATCGTGATCCCTCCGCCCAATGTTACCGGGGTACTGCACATGGGACACATGCTGAATAATACCCTGCAGGATGTACTGATCCGCAGGGCACGCATGCAGGGAAAAAATGCCCTGTGGGTGCCAGGAACCGATCATGCATCCATCGCTACGGAGGCAAGGGTGGTGAATATGTTGAAGGAACAGGGGATTGAGAAGGCTGACCTGACCCGTGATGAATTCCTCACACACGCATGGGAGTGGAAAGAAAAGCACGGGGGCATTATCCTGGAGCAACTCAAAAAACTGGGTGCCAGTTGTGACTGGACCCGCACGAAATTCACCATGGATGAGGACATGTCTGAGAGTGTCCTCCGGGTGTTTGTCGACCTGTATCAAAAAGGGCACATCTACCGCGGTGTGCGCATGGTGAACTGGGATCCGCAGGCACAGACGGCGGTTTCCGACGAAGAGGTAATATACAGGGAGGTGCAGTCAAAACTCTATTATCTCGACTACCAGGTTGAAGGGGAGGAGGACTACATCACCATTGCCACCACCCGTCCCGAGACCATCCTGGGTGATACCGCGGTGTGCGTGCATCCTGAAGATGAACGGTTCACCAGGTTCCACGGTAAGAAGGTCGTCGTGCCGCTGGTGAACAGGCCTGTACCCATTATCGTTGACGAATATGTAGACCGGGAATTCGGTACAGGGGCATTGAAGATCACCCCGGCGCACGATATTAACGACTATGAACTCGGGCTAAAACATAACCTGGACAGCATCGATATCTTCAATCCCGATGGTACCCTGAATGAAAAGGCAGAGGTACTCATCGGTGAGGACCGTTTCGCAGCGCGTAAAAAGATCATTCCCATGCTGGAGGATTCAGGCAGTCTGCGCAGACAGGAAGATTATATGAATAAAGTGGGCTATTCTGAGCGGACTGATGCCGTAATTGAACCCAAGCTTTCGCTCCAATGGTTCCTGAAGATGGGTGAATTGTCGAAACCTGCCCTGGAACATGTCATGAATGGCGATGTGAAACTGCAGCCGGCAAAGTTCAAAAACGTGTACCGGCACTGGATGGAAAATGTGAAGGACTGGTGTATTTCCAGGCAGCTTTGGTGGGGACAGCGAATCCCGGCATTCTTTTACGGTGCGCACCCGGGTCCCAATGACTATGTGGTGGCATTGACCCCTGAAGAAGCGCTGGAGGAAGCGAAGAAAGTGACGGGCAACAAGGACCTCACCCTATCCGACCTGCGCCAGGATGAAGATGTGCTGGATACCTGGTTTTCTTCCTGGCTCTGGCCCATCTCCGTGTTTGACGGGATCAGGAATCCTGAAAACAAGGATATGCAGTATTATTATCCCACCAATGACCTGGTGACGGCACCCGAGATTCTGTTCTTCTGGGTGGCCCGGATGATCATTGCCGGGTATGAATACCGGGATGAAAAACCATTCAGTAATGTATACCTGACCGGGATTGTGCGTGACAGTCAGCGCAGGAAAATGTCCAAATCGCTGGGCAATTCCCCTGATCCGATCGGGCTGATGAAGAAATACAGTGCGGACGGGGTCCGTGTGGGAATGTTGCTCTGCTCACCCGCGGGGAATGATCTCTTGTTCGATGAAAGCCTTACGGAACAGGGACGGAATTTCAGCAATAAGATATGGAACGCCTTCCGCCTGGTGAATGCATGGGAGGTGGATGACCTGCTGGAGCAACCTGCTTCATCAGAAAGGGCCGTTGCATGGTTTGAATCAAGGCTGAATAAGGCGATGAAGGAGATCGGCAATCAGTTTCAAAAATACAGGATCTCAGATGCATTAATGGTGACTTATAAACTGTTCTGGGATGAGTTCTCTTCCTGGTACCTGGAGACCATCAAGCCGGTTTACCAGCAACCCATCGACCGTGCCACACTGGATGCAACCATGCGTTTCTTCGAAAAACTGCTCAAGTTGCTGCATCCTTTCATGCCTTTTATCACAGAGGAGCTCTGGCAGCTCCTTGAGAGGCGAAATCCTGGAGAAAGCATTATGATCGCTGAGTTGCCTGAAATGGAGCAACCTGATAAAAAGCTCCTTGGGGAGTTTGAGATCGTGAAGGAGATCATTACACAGATCAGGAGCATTCGAAAGGATAAAAACCTCGGTAAGAATGATGCACTGGAATTGCATGTCAGGAACAATTCCAATGGCGATTATCCCACAGGCTTTGAACCGGTGCTGATAAAAATGGGAATCCTTTCAGGCATTACCCCTGCCTTGGAGAAGATCGATGGCGCCATCTCATTCATAGTTAAGAATGTAGAGTACTACGTGCCCATGCAGGGACTCGTTGATACCGGGGAAGAGATCGAAAAGCTGGAGAAAGAGCTGGCTTACACCAGGGGTTTCCTGGGCAGTGTAATGAAAAAGCTTGGGAATGAACGATTTGTCAGTAATGCGCCCGAATCGGTAGTAAATGCGGAAAAGAAGAAGCAGGCCGACGCAGAGGCAAAAATCCGGACACTCAAGGAGCAGATCGCAGGATTGAAGTCTGATTAATAGAATGGCACACGGCTGCAATATCACCTTTTCCAGGCGCATCCCCGGATGCAGCAATGAATAGCAGCACTGCAGAGCAGGTTCTTCCCCGCATTGGTGAACAGGGTCTGCATTTGGAAGAACACAAGGTCCTGGAAAATAAGCGAGGCTACCTCATGGATTCAGTCGTTGCCTGCACCATTTTCCGGAGTCATCGCGCTGGTATTCAAAGCGGTCATGCAGGCGGTTCTCCCTTCCCTGCCAGAATTCAATGTTATCAGGAATAAGCCGGAAACCTCCCCACATGGGCGGCCGGGGGATGACTGTATGGTCCTTGTAGGCTTTTTTTACTGCTTCGTATTGCGATTCGAGTGTTTGGCGGTCACTTACAGGCGCGCTCTGTTCTGAGGCCCATGCACCAAGTTGATTGTTCCTGGGCCTGGCCGAATGGTAGAGGTCAGAATCCCGTGCAGCGATCTTTTCCACCTTCCCCTGTATCCTGACCTGGCGTTCCAGTTCAGGCCAGAAGAAGCTCATGGCTGCAAAAGGATTTTCATCCAGGTCACGTCCTTTCCGGCTTTTATAATTTGTGTAGAATTGAAATCCTCCTGCATCGAACCCTTTCAACAGCACGATCCGGGCGGAAATTCTGCCTTCGGCATTGGAAGTGGACAGGGTCATTGCGGTTGGTTCCGGCAGATCTGCATCAAATGCTTCCATCAGCCATTTCTCGAACAGCTCCACCGGGTGTGCGGGAAGGTCCGATTCATTCAGACTCGACTTGCCATATTCATTTCCGTAATAAAAGGGGTCCGACATTTTGTTCACTTTTTGAAAGTAAACATGATACATGGCTGAATGTTCATCCAGATGAACACCTTTCCAATCAAATAAGAACAGCGGATAACATTTCAGCGAGGTGCCTTGCAGAATTATGGCTCCTGTTATTCAGAAATCAGCCTTCAGGCTCAGGTCAAGGCTCCGGATATGATGTGTAAGTGCACCAACGGAGATGTAGTCGACACCGCATTCAGCATATGCCCGGAGTGTGTCGAATGTAATGCCCCCGGAAGATTCTGTTTCTTTCTTACCGTCGATAAGCCGGACTGCTTCCCTGGTCATATCCAGGGAAAAATTATCCAGCATGATCCGGTGCACACTGTCTTTTTTAAGCACTTCTCTGATGTCTTCCAGGTTGCGGACTTCCACTTCGATCTTCAGGTCGAGTTTTTTTTCAGCCAGATAGGCTGCGGTTCGGTCAATGGCCTGTCCGATGCCCCCGGCAAAATCGATGTGATTATCTTTGATCATGATCATGTCGTACAGCCCGATCCTGTGATTTTCCCCACCTCCGATACGGACTGCCTCTTTTTCCATGTACCTGAAGCCGGGTGTTGTTTTCCTTGTGTCCAGTACTTTTGTCCCGGTGCCATCAAGTGCCTTTACATAACGTGCAGTTTCGGTTGCGATTCCACTCATTCGCTGCATCACATTCAATACGAGTCGTTCGGTCTGCAAAATCGACCGGACACTTCCTTCAAGGTGGAAACAGATATCGCCCTCTTTTACCGTAGCACCATCACCAATCAGCATTTCCATCTGCAGATCCGGGTCAAAAGTATTGATAATGCGTGTTGCGATTTCAGTGCCTGCAAGGATCCCGGGTTCTTTGACATATAATTTTGCTTTGCCGGTGGCATCAGCGGGGATGGTACTCAACGTGGTGTGGTCACCGCTACCTATATCTTCCCTGAACCACAGGTCGACCAGGTCTTCGGGCTTGAACATGTGCATACGTTCATGTTTTTTCAATGGTAAACGAATAAATGATCTTCTCTTTTCTCCCATCCAGGAAGTACAGGTTTACATTGAATGTTCCTTTCCTGGTCACCAGGGTGCCAAGGCTATATTTCGAATCCTGCTTGGTTCCTTCATACTCGAGTTTAAATGAAAGGGGACGGTGCTCTTTGAAAAAATCCTGCATGATTCTGGCAGCCTGGCTCCTGCTTGTAACGTAATCCTCCTTCAGTATCTGCATCTCAAGGTTGTCGTTAAAATAAGTTGCCAGTTGCTTTGCGTCACCCTTTTCAAATGCCTCAATGATCCCTTTCGGCACCATCTGTGCATGCCCGTGGAGCGCTACCAGGAGCAATAAGGATGTCAACATATTTCTCATCATTCCTTTCAGGTTGTTCATACTTTTTGGCGGGGTTTTTGCATTCAGATACGATTATACTTTATGTTTGTATTGAATATGCAATAATCAGACCAAGTTTTGATGTTTGCAAGTTAAGAAAAATCGCTATATCTGCGGCTTGAATGAAAATAACACTTATTCTTACCGGGAAGACAAAAGCAGGTTACCTTCAGGAAGGAGTGGATGATTACCTTAAACGAATCCATAGGTATGTACCCCTTGCTGTGGAGATCATACCGGACCTGAAAGTATCGAAAAAGATGAGCACTGAGCAGGTGAAAAAGCTTGAAGGACAGCAGATCCTGCAGCGCATCAGGTCCGCTGATCATGTGGTCTTGTTGGATGAACGCGGGAAACGGTTTACTTCTGAAGCTTTTGCAGCATATCTGCAGTCACTGGAGGGTCGCACAGGACAGACTTCTTTTATAACAGGAGGCGCGTATGGATTTTCAGAGGAGGTGTATGCAAGGTGTGATCAAAAAATCTCGTTGTCTGATATGACATTCTCACATCAGATGGTCAGGCTGATATTTTCAGAACAGCTCTACAGGGCCTATTCAATATTAAACGGAGAACCGTATCATCATAAGTGACTTTTTATGATTGAGAAGAAGCAACACCTCTTTACACTGACTGCCAGGCGTATTTACAGAAGCATATTCCTGGCAGTGGCTGCATTCTGCTTCCTGGCAATTCTGGGCCTGCAGTATAATTATTATACACGTACCTACGGAGAGAGAGACCTGCAACGTTTTGAGCAGGTGCTGCATGAAAAAGAACAGGCTGTTCAGGAAATTTTTGATGCGCTTTCCGATGCTTTTCAATCAGAAGATGCAGCCGATGTACTTGATGACCGTTCTGAGGAATTCAGGGTCCTGGCTTCAGCACAGGATATCTACCTGTTTTATTTTCAGAAGAACCGTCTGAAATACTGGTCAGACCACTCGGTTCCCCTGCGTACCAGATGGTCAGACAGATTGAAAGGTCCTGTCTATGAAACCCAGAACGGGACCTACGTTGTAGTGGACCGGGAGGTAGAGGGCGGACACCTCTTTGCACTGATCCTGGTCATGAAGGATTACAAGTTTGAAAACAAATACCTGGACCGGGCATACCAGGAGGATCTTGCTGTCAGCGATGAGGTGCCGTTATTACGCCAAACCGGTCCCGGGCTTTCGGATGTACACAATCTCAACGGCGATTACCTGTTCTCTCTGGATCTCTTCTCAACACTTAAAAAGAATCAGCTGAATGTTACTTTCGCGGGGTTGATCCTGCTGATCGCGATCATTTCCTTGTTTTTATGGTTCGTTTTGAATATCGATGCTTGCAGTTCCCGCAACAGGCGTGCGCGTTGGCTGGTTGGGAGTGTACTGGTGATGACACTTGTTTCTGTGCTGATTATTTATGCTGAGGTTCCACGGATCATTCATGAAGCAGCATTCTTTCGACCGGAGATTTATGCCAGCATGACCTTCCCATCCCTGGGACAGTTGTTTTTCCTGGTGCTGCTGGTATTTATGGTCACGCTGTTGTTTTATTGGTTTTTTGACCGTAGCGGGAAGTTGAGCGAAAGATATCGCAATCCGTTGGCCATTCTGTTGATCATGGCTTCTTCAGCCTGGTTTGTGTTTGCACATCACATTGGAAAATCCCTGGTGCTGGATTCAACGATTTCATTTGAAGCCTACCAGTTGGATTCACTTTCGGTGTACACATTTTTTGGTCTGTTTGTTATACTGATGGCACTGATGGTATTTATCCTGTTGTATGACCAGGCATTGAAGTTGATTCAATTTACTGAAGATTCGGGAAGACTGCTCTGGTGGGTGGTGCCTGGATTGTTGGTCCAGCTTCCTTTCCTGTTCATTGAAACGTGGCATTTGGAATGGGTGACACCATTGTTTTTCATTGCCATTTCATTGACACTGATTTACCTGAGAACCAGGAGTGGGAAACCAAAATTTTCCCAGTTTTTCATATTGCTCTTCCTGGTGTCCGTATTTCTGACCATTGACCTGCGACAGCATACTTCGGAAAAGCTGAATGCGCAGAAAGAGATTGAACTGGCAAAACTCTCCTCCGAGCATGATGCAGTGGCAGAGATGTTGTTCTCTGATCTTTCACGTCAGATGAAAAACGACAGTGCGCTTATCGGACGTTTGTCCTATGAAATCATCAACAGGGACCTGATCTTTGAATACCTGCAGCGGGTTTATTTTTCAGGTTACTGGACCAAGTATGATTTATTGATCACCCTGTGTCGTCCACCCGACAGTGTGCTGATTGAGGTGCCTGAAGAACAATGGTATCATTGTTATACGTTTTTCGATGGACTTATTGAGGAGGAAGGAATCCTGATCGAAGACAGCAATTTTTATTTTTTGAACAACCTGAACGGCCGGATCTCATACCTCGGTCGGATTCCGTTTACAATAAGGGGAGAGGAGATCACGCTTTTCCTTGAGCTGGATTCCAAGATCATCTCTGAAGAGCTTGGTTATCCAACATTACTGATGCAGGAAGGACAGGAAAAACGTGATGCATTCTCCTATGCAAAATACAACAATGAGAAGTTGATCACCAATAACGGACCCTACAATTACCGGCTGAGTTCGGATTTCTACACTGAAAAAAAGAATACATTCGAGAACATCCGGATGGAAGGGTATGATCATACGATCTTCAATGTAGATCATGAAAATACGGTAATCGTTAGTTTACCGGTGGTTTCATTTGTTGATAAGCTGATTTCATTTTCTTATATTTTTGCGTTTGTCTTCGCGCTGTTTGCACTTTCCTATCTCGTTGTTTCCGTTTCGCATATCCGGGCAACGGTCACATGGGATTTTAAAAATAAGATCCAGTATTCAATGATCGGTGTATTGTTCCTGACCTTCCTGGTGATCTGTGCAGGGACGATCTATTTTGTGATCGAACAATACCGGCTGAAGCACCATGACAATCTTCAGAACACCATGCGATCGCTGTACATTGAGTTGGTGCACAAGGTTGAATATGAGGATGATTTGAGAAATTGGTCATCAGACAGTTACTATAACCTGGATGAGTTACTGCGGAAATTTTCCAATGTATTCTACACCGATATCAATATGTATGATGAAAAGGGTCTGCTGTTGGCCACGTCGCGAAGTGAGATTTTTGAGCAGGGACTGTTGAGTGTGCGTATGAACAGGGAAGCTTACGAGCGGTTGTCGGAAGATGAATATTCAGCATTCATACATACAGAACGTATAGGCAAAATGACTTACCAGTCGGCATATGTTCCCTTAATGAACAATGAGAATAAGTTCCTGGCTTACCTGAACTTACCCTATTTTACGCAACCGGAGATCCTCGCCCAGGAGGTAACCAACCTGGTAGTGGCGATTTTAAATACCTATGTGATCCTGCTATTGTTTATATTGTTCCTTAGTGTTCTTCTTGCTGACAGAATCACCCAACCTTTACGGGTCATCCAGAGTCGCATCGCACAGCTGAGCCTGAGCAAGAATAATGAGAAGATCACATACAAGGGAAAGGACGAGATTGCCGGACTGGTGGATGAGTACAATTACATGGTGGATGAGTTGGTGAAGAGTGCTGAACTACTTGCCCAGTCG
>CAYOSB010000139.1:9816-10300 GCA_964406495.1 uncultured Bacteroidaceae bacterium
GCGTGAATCAGCATGGCGTGAGATGGCCAAACAGATCGCGCATGAAATCAAGAATCCGCTTACACCCATGAAGCTCAATGTGCAACACATGCAACGGATGATTACAGAAGACCAGGGAGATATCCGGGAGCGGATCAGCAGGGTCAGCGACACACTGGTGGAACAGATCGACTTGTTGAGCTCCATTGCCAACGAGTTTTCGGACTTTGCAAAGATGCCCCGGGCAAATTATAAAAAACTCAACATTGTGAAGAAGTTACACAATGTGATCGATCTTTTCGGGAACAATGAAGGGGTACAGATCAGCCTGGACACAGGCGGGATAACGGATATCCGTGCCTATGGTGATCCCGAACAATTTCAGCGGGTGATCATCAACCTCGTGAAAAACGGGATCCAGTCGGTCCCTGAAGACAGGGAGAAAAAGATTCATATCTCTCTTGAGAAGGCTCCGGAAGATACCGTGATAGTTTCAGTTACTGAT
>CAYOSB010000140.1:0-10141 GCA_964406495.1 uncultured Bacteroidaceae bacterium
CCAACCCCTCCTATCGTCGGGGACGAGTACTCCACATATCGTCGAACGTTAGGGCCAAGCTTGCATTTACCTTAAGTTTCTACTAATTGATTAATTCCATATCTTTGCTTTATGACCAAAAAAGAAAAGATATTACAAAAAATAATCAAGGTTGTAGACAAGAATGCCCCTGATTCTGAGGTATATTTATATGGTTCACAGGCCAGGGGAAATTCCAAACAACTTTCTGATTGGGATCTGTTGATTCTTCTCAACCGTCCGAACATATCTTTCGATATTGAAACTAAATTCATGGATGACTTTTACGACCTGGAATTGGAAACAGGTGAAATAATATCTCCACTCATTTATTCAAAAATGGAATGGAATAATAATTATTCAATTACTCCGCTATTTGAAAACATTAAAAATGAAGGAATTAAACTAAAATGAGTGGAAAAATTGATGACTTAATTAAATATAGAATCGACAGAGCAAAAGATACTCTGGATGATGCGTATATTCTTGCAGAGAATGGGAAGTGGAATTCTACAATCAACCGGCTTTACTATGCTGCATACTACGCTGTAATTGCTCTTCTGCTAAACTCTGGCCTTAAGCCAACCACACATAATGGAACAAAATCGAATTTTTCGGAGTACTTTATAAAAACCGGTAAGATTGATAAAGAATCTGGTAAGATTTTTTCCCAGCTATTTACCTGGAGACAGAAAGGTGATTATGATGATTTATTCGACTTCCAGAAAGAAAAAGTACTTCCATATTTTGAACCAGTTAAAGAGTTGATCAATAAGATAGAAGTATTAATATATAAATAAACCGCCAGGCCCTAACAAACGATATATGTAATCCCCTTGTCACACCTTTTGCAAAGTAGCTTGAATGGATTCTGAAAAACTATTCGTAAATTCATTCTCCGAACAATAGTTCAGCGAAGGGCAAAAGGAGCGCCAGCCTTCCTATCGTCAGGCACGGGCACTCCACATATCGTCGAACGTTAGTGGTAAGGCATTTGTCCTCCGAACTAGATTTTTCGTAACTTTACAAAAAGTAAATAAATGACATTCGAAAAAACATACGAACTTAACAACAAGAAGCAGCTTATAATTAGATTGCCAGACAGTTTTAAATCAAAAAAACGGGTAAAGGTTACTGTCGAAGATGCTGATGATGATAAAGCTACAAAAATCGCGTTATTGAAAAAGGCATCAAAGGATCCATTATTTCTATCTGATATACAAGAAATTCAAGATGATTTCAAATATGCAGATAGCGAAGATTTATGAAATATAAAAAATGGACTATCTGGAGGGCGAATTTAGATCCAGTTATTGGATCCGAACAAGGTAAATCCAGACCGGTACTTATCATCAGTGAAGATGATATAAATAATCTGTTAAATATTGTAAATATTATTCCTATAACTACTCGAAAGCTTGAAAGAACAATATATCCCAATGAGGCACTAATACCAATTTCAGAAGCCGGATTGGAAAAGGAATCTATTGCATTATGTCATCAAATACGAACTATAGATAAGCGGCGATTATCAAAAGCCTACGGTTTAATCTCAAAAGAAGAAATTAAAAAAGATGTTCTTGATGCTTTAAGTTTTCAATTAGGACTCTAATGCCCAACCACTAACAAACGATATAATTCATAGTTTTGTCACGCATTTTGCAGGAGCGAGTACTGGTTTTTTTATAACTTTATTGTGAATCAATCATCCTGACATGACTATGAGTTTCGCAAAACCCGCGCCATCTGGCCCTTCCGCAAAACCTTCGTCCGCCCGCGAACATTCGTCTAGCCGAGTTGGCCAGGCTCCCCGAGGTTTTACGGGGGCCAGAGCAACTACGAATCATATCGTCGAACGTTGGGTTGCATTCCATTCCAATTAAAAATAGAACTTGATATTTTAGATTAAAATGCTTACCTTTGACGTTAGTATTGTAGTTCGTTAGTATGATTATTTCATTTGGATCAAAAGAAACGCAAAAGATTTGGCAAGGCGAAAGAGTCAAAAAACTTCCGCTTGAGATCCAAAAAACAAGTCGTCGAAAATTAAGAATGCTAAATAATTCTCAAGATTTAAATGATTTGAAGATTCCGCCTTCAAACAAACTTGAAAAGTTAAAAGGAGCACTAAAAGAATATTATAGTATTAGAATCAACAATCAATGGAGAATCATTTTTAAATGGAAGCAAAACAACTCGCATGATGTCAAAATAATTGATTATCATTAATATAAATAGCTAGAATGGAAAGATTACCAAATATTCATCCAGGTGAAATTTTACAAGAGGAATTTCTAATGCCAATGGAGATTTCAGCATACAGATTAGCCAAAGACACTGAAATACCGCAAACCAGAATCTCCCAGATAATTAAAGGTAAAAGAAGAATTACGGCTGATACGGCTTTAAGACTTGCTTCATATTTTAATAATTCTGCTAAATTCTGGCTTGGGCTACAAGCTGACTATGATCTTGAAGAGGAACAACTTAATAACTCCGAGCTATTCAGAAGTATTAGAAGTAAAAGAACCGCTACGCAACCCAACAAACGATATATGTAATGCCCTTGTCACGCCTTTTGCAGAGCAGCTTTGATGGATTCTGAATTACTATTTGTAAATTGATTCTTCGAATAAAGTCCAGCGATGGGCAAAAGGAGCGCCAGCCTTCCTATCGTCAGGCACGGGCACTCCACATATCGTCGAACGTTAGCTACAAAAGGCCTCCCCCACCTATGTCACTTTTTACGTGAAATATTATTAGAAATAATACGTAAAATATAAAAATAATACGTATATTTGAATTATATAAATCACGTAATAATGGATTCAAAACTCACACTCAGCGTAGATAAACAATTAACCGAAAAGGCTAAATTGTATGCTAGAAGTCAGGGAAGAAGTCTGTCTGACCTGGTTGAAAGCTATTTCAAGTTACTAACTTCAGAGGAATTCGAGAAAGTTGCTCACGTTTCTCCTAGAATCAAAGCCCTTAAAGGTGTTCTAAAAGTGGATGATGATTACAATTACAAAGAAGAGTTATCAAAAGAACTTTCAAAAAAATATATGAAATGATAGATCTCTTCATTGACACAGATGTAATTATCGACTATATCACTGACAGGAAACCATTTTCAGATAATGCAGAAAAACTTTTCGCTTTAATTGAAAATAAAAAAATAAAAGGTCATACTTCTTCCCTTTGCTTTAGTAACCTGTATTACCTACTCCGGCAAAAATTAAGTAGATCGAAATCTATCTCTTTACTGAAAGATCTGGCTGGCATACTCAACATCTTAAAAGTTGATGAGGATTCAATTCTTCAGGCACTCGATTCTGATTTTAAGGATTTTGAAGATGCTATACAGTACTACACTGCCTCAGATTATAAGAGAATAGATGTAATTGTAACACGAAACATTAAGGATTATAAACATTCATCATTGCCGGTAATGACACCTGACACTATGCTGAAGACTTATGTTCAGTCCTTAAGTAGCTAACAAACGATATATGTAATGCCCTTGTCACACCTTTTGCATAATAACACCCAGGTTCTGAAAAACTATTCGTAAATTCATTCTTCGAACAATAGTTCAACGAGGGGCAAAAGGAGCGCCAGCCTTCCTATCGTCAGGCACGGGCACTCCACATATCGTCCAACGTTGTGTGTAAGGCTGTCCAAGATATAAGACAGACTCTTCAGGATAAATACTGATTTCTACTTTTGCTAATTCGTAAAAACCCTTCTTGCTAAATAAAAAAGATATTTATGATTTTTATTTGCTTGAATAACTGTATTATATATATCTTTATGCTAAATACAATGTTGATATCTTGTTAATAAAATTGATAATGGATGGCTAAATTTAGGCATACTGACATAAAATTAATTCAACTGTTTATTCCGACGATACCCTGCCAGTGATTCCGATGATACCCTGCCAGTTTTAAAGATCGATTTCTGTGGCTAATATATTCATTTTTTCATTTTATTTTTCCTCATTGTATCCCCATCTAATTCGATGCGATGAGAAGAGTAAACTATACGATCTAATATTGCATTTGCAATGGTACTTTCTCCAATTAATCCATGCCAGTCTTCTACGGGTATCTGGGAGGTAAAAATAATTGAAGCCTGATCGTATTTATGTTCAACGATATCTAGCAGGGCCTGACGCTGTTCACGGTCAAAGGGAGACAAGCCAAAATCATCCAATATAAGTAATTGGGTGTTCTGTATCTTTTTTAAGAAGGATACATAATTTCCCTGAAGCCTGGTGAGTTTTATTTCATCCATAAGTCGGGCAGTATTAAAATACAGCGTTTTGTATAGTGTATGGCAGGCATGCATGCCCAGTGCCTGAGCCAGCCAGCTTTTCCCGATCCCTGTAGGGCCTGTAATAACTATATTTTCACTCTTTTTGATAAAATCAAGTGTAGCCAGACGTTCAAATAAGTTTCGGTCAAGTTCCCTGGGATGGGTATAATCAACATCCCTAATTGATGCCTGTATTTTAAACTTTGCTTTAGCTTCAAGGTTGGCGATTTTTCTTTCTTGCCGGTATTCCCATTCCTGATCCACAAGCATCGCCAGGTACTGATCTATTGTGTATTCCTGGGAGTTCGATAATTGCATGTTTCCATAATGTGCTTCAGCCATACCATGGATTCTCATCTGTTTCAGTTTCTCGATAGTTGCATTGTTGTTCATAATCTTTGTATTTATTTGTAATTACTAGCTGGCCTTAGATTCTTGTGTGGCTTTATTTTATGTTCCACAGATTCCGATGTGGATTCTACATCAGCTCTGTTTTTCAGGATCGTTTCAATGATCTTCATGGAACAGATATGATAGTCCAAAGCTTTTGTACAGGCTTTTTCTATTCGTTCCTTTGGATAAGCACTTTTTAATGATACTATTCCTCGTGCCCTTTTATATCCTATCTCTGGATAGGGCTGCTGGTCAATGAGTTTTCCTATGTATTTTGCCGTGTTTTCTCCGATTTCTAATGCCTGTTTAACAAAAAACTCCCGGCTCCATGAAAGATAATATTGGTGTGTACTGGCCAGATGCTCTTTGATGGTTACATAATCACCTTTACGGAAGCTCTTTGCATGTGTGGCTACACGGTCTTTGTTGTAGTATATTTCAACCGTATCAGTGGTGTGCTGCACTTCAATATGTTTTCCAATATAGCGATAGGGGACGCTATAGTAATTCTTCTGTTCGCTTAAGAAGATGTATCCCATCTTCTGGACTTTTGCCCGGTTGTAGGATTTAATCTGGTAAGGTTCAACAGGCAATTCTGATAAAAATTCCTTTTCTATTTCAATAAACTGCTTTACACGGCTTATTTCGGTGACCTGCATCTTGTAACGATTATACTCCTCAAGTAACTTTCTGATTTGATTGTTCAGGTCTGACAAACTGAAGAAGATCATATTAGACATTGGATAATAAATTCGCTGATATACAAGATTTACTGCAGATTCTACCAAGGCCTTATCCTGGGGAGAAGAGGTGCGGGTTGGGTTGATCACACAGCCGTAATACTCTCCCATATCCCGGAAGGTTTTATTTATCACTGGCTCATATTTGCTGCCTTTTGTAACGGCGGATTTTAAATTGTCGGGAACAATGGCCCTGGGGACTCCTCCAAAATACCGGAGGCAGTTATCTACTGATTTCACCAATGACTCCCGCTTCTGGTCATAACTGGCTTCAACATAGGTATAGTTGCTCGCCGGTAAGATTCCTACAAAAACTTCCACATCCCTGATCTCCCCGGTTTGCTTGTCTACGATCTGTAACTTTTTTCCGGCATAATCGATGAACAGCTTGTCCCCGGCAAGATGTGGTAACTTTCCACTGCCCTTCTTGCTCTCAAGCCAGTCACTAAACAACTGACAAAACTGAGAGTAGCTGTAGTGATCAATATGTTCCTGCCTGTACCTGTGCCACAGATGTTGACGGGTACATCCCGGCTTCTTTAATTCATTTACAAAGCCAGGAAACAAATCATGTAGCTGAGCATACCTGGCTTGATCCAGTGCTTCCTTTGAAGGAAATAATTCCTGCAGATCTTTCTCTGTTAAGCTTTGTAATTCATCATAACTATATCCGCTGGAGGAAAGCTTCCGGACATATTCATTGACCGTATTCCTGTCAACGCCGATTTCTGCGGCTATTTTCCGGTTGGATACATTTTTACTCTTAAGTAAGATTAACTGCTTGATTTTCATAATGTCTATTTGTGACGCTGCCATCTTTTCTCTGATTGGTTTATACAAAACAGAGAAATACAAATAGAAATCGAATCTGAAAAATAAAACTGGCAGTGTTTACTTCGGAACGAAGTTGCGCCGGCCGGCTTCCTCCCCCCTGTTTTTTGGCAGGGTTTGAATCGGAATAAACCCTATAAAAAAGTGGCAGGGTATGCCGGAATCAGTGGCCGAGTATCGCCGGAATAGGTGGCAGGGTTTGCGCCGGAATATCTAAACCACAATTTGAATCACAACTTACGGATTTAGTAATTGAATTAGATTACTTAAGAAAAAAAAGATTGGAGGGCACTACACATCCTCATGTGTTTTTTCAATTAAAAAGTATTTTTCAAACTCTTGAAAGTATTGGTTCCGCCAGGATTGAAGGAAATAATACAACTATCTCCGAATTTATAGAATCGAAGCTTGACGATAGGGAATATATCAATGAACAAATTCAAGAAATCAGAAATATTGAGAGATGCTTAAATTTCATCGACGAAGACGTCGATAATATAAAGCTCGGGCGGATTTTCATCAGTGATTTGCATAAAATGATTGTAAAAGGATTAACACCTCCTCCAGGAGGTGAGGGCGATAAAACACCTGGTATTTATCGAAACTATGAAGTTGAGATAAAAGGTGCGAAACACAAACCTCCAGAATCACAGCAGCAGATTGAGGGATACATGCAAGAATTGTTTAATTTTTTAAATGATTCCCAATCTCCAAAGTATGATTTACTAAAAATGGCCCTCGCCCATCATCGATTCATGTGGATTCATCCCTTTGGCAATGGAAATGGACGCGTTGGGCGATTATTCACATATGCATTGTTGGTAAAGGCAGGATTCAACGTCCATGTTGGGCGTATATTAAATCCAACTGCAGTATTCTGTATTGACAGAGATGAGTATTATAAATACTTAGCTGAAGCCGATACAGGAACGGATAAGGGCCTTATAAATTGGTGTACATATGTTCTTAGTGGATTAAAATCTGAGATCGACAAAATTGATATGCTTATAGATTATAAATATTTGAAAGTTAAAATACTTCTACCTGCACTCGAACATGCTTCAAAAATGAAGTATATTGATTCAATTGATTATAAGATTTTAAAAGCAACAACAGAAAAGGATAGTCAGATAATACAAAACTCTGATATTCAAGAAGTATTAAAAGGAAAGCATGTTACCTCAATTTCTCGATACATACGAACCTTAAAAGAAAAGAAAATGTTGGTAAGTGAGGAACAAAATTCGAGAAAGTATCACATTAGCTTTACAAATAATTTTTTAATTAGAAGCGTAATTAAGAAGCTTGAGGATGAAGGTTTTATTCCGATGAAGATAGATGATTAATGCCCTACACACAACAAACGATATATGTAATCCCCTTGTCACACCTTTTGCAAAATAACACCCTGGTTCTGGAAAACTATTCGTAAATTCATTCTTCGAACAATAGTTCAACGAATGGCAAAAGGAGCGCCAGCCTTCCTATCGTCAGGCACGGGCACTCCACATATCGTCGAACGTTAGCGCCAATAAATTGAAACTAATTGAATTGAGAAGTAGATTAAGAATTATTGTGATCCTATTTTATTCTGTTTTTACAATACTTTCTGTCCAAGGACAAGTAAGAATAATACAGGGATCTGAAATAGCAAGATGGTATCTTGATGCCGATTTTGTTATTATTTCGTCACTAATTGAAAAAGAATCAATTCATACCAGATCGACCGATATGGAAAGCTCAGGGGGATATTCAATTAAATGTAATTACTGGAGGGATCAATATTTAGTGATCATAGATTCAATTCTCAAGGGTACTCTAAAACTGGATTCTATTGCTATTATTACACCT
Organism: uncultured Bacteroidaceae bacterium; assembly: GCA_964406495.1. Classification (GTDB taxonomy): domain Bacteria; phylum Bacteroidota; class Bacteroidia; order Bacteroidales; genus M55B112. Next base: position 8,154 of record CAYOSB010000140.1, read on the forward strand.
GAGTATTTTGATTGTTATAAATATAAAATTACTAAGAATACAGGATTTGATGTTTCGGCGACTGGAGATACTACCTTTCATTCAACTAATGAGATGATACCAGCTACATTTGAACCAGGTTATTACTTCCGATTGGGAGCAGAAAGTAAAAATATAATTTTCCTTAAATGTGTTCAAAATACATATGAGATTATTTATGTGATGCGTGGAGTCAATGAAAGAGATTTGAAATTTCTTAAAAAAGTGGAATTGAAAGGGGAAAGGATCTTTGACACATTTATATCATATTGATTTTATGATAAATAGACTATTGCTCGCGCTAACATGTTGTATGTGATCATTACCGCAATCAGCCATTAGCTTCGTACAATCTCTGACGAAAAATATGTATTTTTAATATAGAAAACGAGGCGGTAACGCCACATACAACCAAGCGTTAGGTACTATTTCGCTGTCTATCAAAATCCTCTGAGCCCTCCTGTTCAAGAATCTCATTCCATTCTTCATGGGTCAATCCATATGGTGCACCTCCAGAAGTATATCCAGCAACAAACGCGAAATTGTCATCATTTCCAATCTCAAAATCCTCATCCAGTAACTTCTTCTTTTTTCCCTTTTTATTTGGATGTTGCTTTCTCTTCATTTCTACATGAAAATTATAAAGATCGAGACAAATCTTGGCTGCCAATAATAGCCATTATTTCAATTGTCCCATCAATAATCCGGTAATAGATACTATCGGAGCCACATACACATCTTCGATAACCTTCCTTTATATAATCAACTGATTCAAATGAAAATGGCTGCTGAGCAATAACCTCAAAACAATCAAAGAAGGAATTAAAATATTTATCAGCTTGCTTTTCTCCAAACTTTTCAACTCCCCAATGGTGAATCCGGATCAAATCATCTTTTGCCGCATTGCTTAATTTAAAATTAGCCATGAAGCATGGATTTTGATTGCTTCAATATCTGTTCTTTAGTTTCATTTGTAAATCCGCTTTTTTCAGATTTAAGCAATTTCCCTCTTATCCAATCAATCTGAGCTTGTTGCTTTCGTGCCTGCCTGATAAGATCATTGACTAGCTCACTTTTGCTAGAGTACTCTTCGCTATCTACTTGCGATTTTAACCATTCATCATTTGGTTTGGTAAAAGATATACTTTGTCTTGCCATGATATTTAATTTGATGTAAATATACACCAAATATGAATCAAATACAACTTATGTGATAATCAATTGGATTATTTTAATGATATATATTCCACTTATTTGGGTTAAACTAAAGCGAATCAGTACCTAACAAACGATATATGTAAATGCCCTTGTCACACCTTTTGTAAAACGACACCCTGGTTCTGGAAAACTATTTGTAAATTCATTCTTCGAACAATAGTTTAGAGATGGGCAAAAGGAGCGCCAGCCTTCCTATCGTCAGGCACGGGCACTCCACATATCGTCAAACGTTAGCAAAAATGCCGTCAACCATTCTATACGAATAAAAACCAATAAAAATTACCATATTGGTAACTAATTTTTTATCTTTGCAATAATAGATAATACTTTAATGAGAGTTATTGCAAAAAAGATACTTCGCGAGTTTTGGGAAAAGCATGAAGATTCTGAAGATCAGTTGAAAACCTGGTTCAAGGAAGCGAGTAAGGCTCATTGGTCTAGTCCCACTGATATTAAAAATGATTAAAGTTTCGCACTTGTTTTCAATGCACATGATTTCAACCAATTATAAGTTAACTTCATATGCTATCTGTTAGTATTTCAGTATTTTGTCTTTTCCATTTTCGGTTATGCCGCATTTTGCAGTTCTGGTTCCTGAGGAAGCAAACGACTGATCATCTCATAAGCCCTTTCATCCTCAAGGATCCTTTTAAGGAGATCCATCTCGTCCATATCATCAAACAATACCACCATAACTCTTATCAGTTCTACAAATAGCCCCCATAATCTCTCATTCAAACGGGTTTCAATAA
>CAYOSB010000141.1:0-1943 GCA_964406495.1 uncultured Bacteroidaceae bacterium
GTGGCGGTGACGCCAACCAGGTTTTTTTCAAACGAGTTGGGAAAGCGGGCGATCTCATACCAGGTACCTAAATACCTGTCCAGCTCAAAGCCGGTAATGGGGGTGGTGTCGGGGGAAATCATATTTGTATCAGGTGAAGCGCCGACGCTCAGGCCGGCAATGAATAAAAGGACTATAATTGTTTGTTTCATGATCCGGATTTGATCGGTTCCTATAAAGATAAGAATCAATCTGCATAATGTCAATTGAATCTTATATTCAGCTCCTGTTTCCTGGCACTGCCGAACAGGAAAAAGTGTTTCATTCCGTCCTGTGACACATGACTGAGCAGAAATTTTTTTCGCACATGATACAGACAGAAAAACAGGGGGAGCACAGGAGGCTACGGCGGGAGCGCAACCAGTGAATATCATATTTCCATCCTGACCTTTTTTCAGGATCGCTATCTGCCACGTACCCGCTGGTAATATGACGACCTGTCACGCCTGGCAGGGTCCTCAGTTACATGCCCGGGAGGGTGGAGCCGGAATATGCCAGTCCTGTGTATAATAAATCACTTTTTACCTGCTTAGCGCTTCATGAGTTTGGGTTTGTATCAAGGTTGCTCAAAGGTATTTCATTTTTTTAAGCAGTGCGATTGCTTCAGGATCAGAAGTTAGCTGCTCTACCCGGTTGTGATGCGCTTCGTTTTTCCATTTGCCGACGGAGGAGGTATTGATCTGTTGAATGTTGCTGTAAAGTGCTTTGTTTTTCTGCACAGTGGTATGCTCATGCCAGTGAACGATCTCATCTGAATATTCTATTTGGAGGAAGTCACAGATACTTCCAATAGTGGTCTCAAAATCAGTGACCAGGTCTTCGTACCTGATGGTATGTACCTTTGGATGCTGACGGTATTTCAAACCCGCCTGAACATCGCTGATCCAACGCTCCGGTGAGACCCAGTACTGCTCCGGATCCCTGGGGTGTTTCGAAAGAATCACATCCCGCCCGTCACGTATGATCTGTATGAGTTTGAAATTACCCGAGTGCAGCCGGTTGATCCATTCGATGTGCCTGATGTTGGATGGAGATTTTTCACAATACCGGTTGGCTGTGGATTTGATTTTCTCGCTGATAAACGTGCGGTACAACCGGTAAAATTTTGGTAGCTCCAACCCCTGTTCCGTCTCAACGGCACCCTCAAAAAGGTTGAGCTCACGCGGACAGGCAAAGATTTCCCGGTGCGCCGAAAGGATGGAGAGCAGCAGGGTGGTACCGGATCTGCCACATCCACCAATATATATGGGAGGAGCAGTGAAGCGACGCTTTTCAATACGTTGCCCTATCCTGGTGATCAGGGGTATGACTATGTGTTTGGACTTCATCTCAATCAGTCCGCTAAGATAAACTTTTACTGGTAAAAGGATTGCAATTCGAGCATTCTTCAGGTACGTACAGTATAACCAAGCTGCTTCGCAACCTCATGATCGAGATGGTTGTTCAACTCAATCAGCGCTTTGTAGGAAAATTCTTCAAGATAAGTTTCCTCGAGATAATAGTTGAGCCTTTTTTTTGAAAATTTCCTGGACATCGGGACTTTCCTGATTCGCACATCCGGGCTGATCTCCCTGGTTCCGTTTAAATTGAATGTATTCTGTAAATGTTTCATGATCTCCTCCGGTGCCTTTAAGAGGTCAATGTACCTCACAAAAGCAATCCGGTCTGTCTCTGCGGAGAATTCGAGCCATTTCCGATAGAATTCATTGTATTCCAGGATATAGGGGTGGGGACTGGGCGGCCATTTGTGTTTGATCCCCCAGCGGGTGTAGCTGAGATGCCAGCTGTATGGATCTTTTGATATAATTACATATACCACGTTCTTTGTTTCCTCAACGCTGTTCGCTAATTCCGCAGCCCCACTACCTGGATGATCCTTCTGCCCGGCATCTGCATGATCTTTC
>CAYOSB010000141.1:2043-10112 GCA_964406495.1 uncultured Bacteroidaceae bacterium
TGATCAGTTCCCGGGCGATTTTTCCGACCACTTCCTCCATGATCCTTCTGATCACCTCCTGCATGATCTTTCCGATCACTACCTGGATGATCCTTCTGCCCGGCATCTGCATGATCTTTCTGATCAGTTCCCGGGCGATTTTTCCGACCACTTCCTCCATGATCCTTCTGATCACTTCCTGCATGATCTTTCCGACTGGCACCTGTCCCTCCTGGCGGATCATGGTGCTGTGGATTTCCTAATGCGTAAGTTTCATAGTCCCTGAATGATGGGAATATCAGGTCATTCCGGAAATTAGGCCGCCCGATCAGTGATTTGTCATCATACAACCTGAAATGCTTGTGCAGCGGGTGGTTGCGTTCACTTTCTATATTCATGAATTCCAGGTCGAAATGCTGGTCCAGCAATTCTTTCAGATAATTGGTACCACTGCGGTTCAGGCCAAAGTGGAGAATGTTTCGGGTTGACATATCTCTATTCACAAGCTTACTCCGTATCTCTTTCAAAGATCTTGGCTTTTTCTGTTTCGAATTCTTCTTCGGTGATCAATCCCTCTTCATAGAGTTCAACCAACTTCATCAATTTCTCATAATCATCTGGAGCTTCTTCCTCTGCATTAGGCTCTTCCGCAGCGCCCTCTTCAGGATCAACCGGGGCTGCCTGTTGGGCACTGCCCGAAGGAGCAGGTTGTACTGACGGGTTTGACGGTGGTTGAACGGGTCCCGGGACTGGTGCCAGGGGCTCCATTTTAAAATTATAATAGTCGCTGTCGTAACGCATGATCGCACCGGTAACTGCATCGAGGGCGAAGCCAACAGGGCAAAAAACATTCAGGATCACAACCGGTTCAATATCTGTTCCAATATAGTAACCTTCGGGATAATAGCCATCCAGTTCAAGCCGGATATCTTTTGCATCATCGATAAATGCATTCAGGTCCCGGTCCAGCCTTACTTTTGCGGGGGTAGTTCCCATCATGCGACCGTCTATGATAATATCTGCTCCCTGTGGAGTAGAATCAATAGTTACGCGTTGGGTGGTTCCGGTGAGAATGGTTGCGCAGCTGTTCATGAACATTGCAACCACAATTATTAATGCGAGTTGATAGTATTTCATAATTGTTGAAAGTTAAATTTGAGTAATATTCGATTAAAAGGGTTTGTTATTTCAATAACCAAATTCTGTGCCACAATCGATTGCCTGGCTGATCTAATTCAAAAATAACTATAATGTTCTTTGCTGTGTCTGCTTAAATGATTATTTAGCAGGTGGAGTTCGTCCTGGATCGTGAGCACGGATAACCTCTACAGCTAATAAACAGGCATGATTGTCCGCATCAATATTAGTATCATGGACCGGGTTCAGAAGTCCTGATGCTGAAGGAAAAAGTGGATGCTCTTCCAAGTCATATCAGCAGCAAAATAAATAAAGATAAATGCAAATGTTTTGAATGCGTAGGGGATCACCCGGGGTTGAGACAGCAGGTTCCTGAACCGCGAAAAAACATAGGCGATCAGTAGTGTTGAAATAAGCCAACCTGCCTGAACCAATCCCATGAACAGGTAGTCTCCAAATGGCATCTCAGATGCAAGCAGCATGGCCCTGGGAATACAAATGGTGATCCAGTAGGTCCATAATACACCGTTGGTAAGGATCATCAACGTGATTTTCCAGGGGCTAAAAAAGACTTGTTCATCGGTATCCAGGGACCTGATTTTCCAGAGTCCGTATGCGATCCATGCCAGCACAGCGGCGCCGGCGAAAGAAAGGATCCTGAACACCGATTCCTGTAATCCCAATGAAGCGATTAACACCAGGCTGATGAATGCCACCAAAGTCTCCACGGCAAGGGCAATAAATACAATACGAAGCGCACTCCTGTAGCCCGATTGAAGTATCTGGGTGAATATCGCCGTGATCACCGGTCCCGGGATGAGTCCGCCGATAAGTCCGAGTGTAATCGCTGTAATGAATTCCTGTGTCATCATGGATTATGCCAGCTAATAGGATTCATTATATTGCAAAAAAGCCAGATTATGCTGCTGCTATTGGTCGCTGCATGTTTCAATATGATTCAAATCAAGAGTTGGGTTCGAATTCCGGATTGGGCTCAGATGGTACCGGCGCATTGCTCTCTAACCGCCAATCCTCCAGCATTTTAAGCAGTTCTTGTGCTTTTTCAGGTTGTTCAGATGCGAGATTCACTTCCTCCCCGGGATCTTCTGCCAGGTTAAATAACTCAATGGCTCCATCTTCATAATATTCCTGCAATTTCCAGTCTCCATACCTTACCACACTACCTGGTCTTGTGCGGAACAACGGATCGCGTGTATCATTGTTCCCAGCCTGCAGGTAGACTGGAAAGTGCCAGAAAAATGGCCTTTCTCCGGGCTGCTGATCCTCCAGCAGGAGCGGAGCCAGGCTGATCCCGTCGAACTTTTTCCCCGGTAATTGTGCGCCAATGATCTCCATCAGCGTGGGGAAAAAATCCATGTTCACAATAGGTGTTTCGCTGTTCATCCCGGGCTTGATATGTTCTTTCCAGACAAAAAAGGCAGGTACACGGATTCCTCCTTCATAGTAGCTTCCTTTTCCTGCCCGCAAGGGCTTCTGTTGGGAAATGCGGTACAATCCACCGTTGTCTGATGTGAAGATGATCACCGTCTGGTCATATACACCCATCTCCTTCAACTTGGCGGTGAGTCGGCCAATATTCCGGTCCAGGTTATAGATCATGGTGGCATATTCCGGGTTGGACATGCCGGGTGTACCCGCCCGGTTTTCAAACAGGTACATCAGGCTATCCACCTTGTGAATGGGGGTGTGTACGGCATAGGGTGCGTAATAGAGGAAGAAAGGATCTCCGTGACGTGTATCCAGGAACTCCAGCACATGATTCATGATATTGTCCGTGAGGTATGTACTGTCGGGAGCTTCCAGGTCCACGTTCTTATACGGGGGATAGTAAGATCGCGGATGGCCATTGTGTCCACCACCGATATTGTATTCGAACCCGTGGTCCCGGGGATTATCGCTCAGGTGCCATTTTCCTGCATGACACGTTGTATAACCGAACACCTGGAGTGCTTCGGCCAGTGTAGTGAGACTGTCGTGCAGGGTTGTTTTATTTGCTACCGGAATGATGCGCCTTTCCCTGTCTGCGCCTCGTTCTGATGACCCAACTGTGTAGATCCCGTGATGCGGTGTGTTCAGTCCCGTCATCATGCAAGCCCGGCTGGGAGCACAATTGGCTGCAGATGCATACGCCTGTGTGAACACCATTCCTTCCGATGCCAGGTCATCAATATTGGGCGAGAGATAGTAATCACTTCCCATATACTCCAGGTCGGCCCACCCCAGGTCATCAACATTGATCAACAGAATGTTAGGGGGTGAATCAGATGTCTCGGGTGGATTGCAGCCCTGGGTAATCAACAGGAGGATTGTACAGAGGATTGTTGTAAAATTTTTCATAAAACCGGGTTTTTCCTCTGTCAAAAGTAGTTAAAAATGCAGATTCACTCTACCTCTTTGCGGTAAAATCAGCCCATTGCAGCAACACAAACTCATTCCGGCAACACATATAGGTAGATGGCAAAGAAGTGTGCTGCAGTGCCTGCAATCACTAACAGGTGCCAGACAAGGTGGTGATGCGTGAAAGAGCATTTTTTATAAAAATAGATGCCCGCTGTGTAAAAGGCACCCCCGAAGAGAATAAGCAACCAGCCAGCGGTGGGCATGATCCTGATGACAGGAACGATCGCGATAAGGATCAGCCACCCCATCGCAGCATAGATGAATACACTGAGGGTATTGACCCCTTTTTCAAAATGAACCGGCTTTCGCAGCACCATGATTGAACCGGCAATTGCACAGGCCCATTCAATCCCGAAAATAATCCAGCCCAATGCACCCTGGATTACAATAAGGGCAAGTGGGGTATAGGTGCCGGCGATCAGCAGGTAAATGGCGATCTTGTCCAGGGTGAAAAAGAAATTCTTGATCCTGCCCTGTTCCAGGTAGTGGGTCATGGTGGATGATAGATACAGGATGATCATTGATGTCCCGAAGATAACTGATGAAACGATGTGGATACTGTCACCGTACCTTGCTGCCTTTGTTGTCAGGAATACCAAACCGGCTGTTCCTAACAGTGCGCCTATGAAATGGGAGAGTGCATTTGCCATCTCTTCCTGCTTTGAGAATCTTGAAATTTCTGTGTATTGTGTCATACGATTATGCTTTAAACAAATATATGGTCAATACACGCCTGCTGTATCATTTCCTGTACCCGTATGGAAAAGAACATCCCGGAATGAAAAGCATTCATCCCGGATAAGCCACAATGGTCCCAAAAAATATGTATGGTTGTTGCGAGGTAGTTCAGGAAGATCAGTCAGAGCACTTCCGGGAATTTTAACTTTGCCCTGGCAACGATAGCGCCAACAGCTGGGCGCTTGGAGATGAAGCGTGATATCGTGAGCGGGAAAGATCTCGCTTTGAGATTCAGTTTTCAGGGTATGCAAATCAAAATTATTTGCGGGGTTTGGTTGCTTCATAGGCATCGATCCACTCCTGGACCTGCATTTTGCTGACCAGCTCACCGATAAGCGCGTATGGAATGGCATCCATTTTTTTCAGGCGGATACAGCTTTTCCCCATATCAAGCCTGGTTTTGCTGTGATTTGCGTATTCTGCTTTAAACCAGTTCAGCAGTTCATCGTTGGTATACATTCCCATGTGGTAAAGGGCAATGAAATTTTTCTGGGACCCCAGGTTGATAAACGGCAGGGGTAGTTTTGGATCTACATGATACCCATCCGGGTAAATGGAATGAGGCACCACATACCCGATCATGCCATAGATCATGATCTCTTCAAATCCTTCCGGGAGATGCTCCAGGATCACTTCCCTGAGCTTTGAAAAAGATTCCCTGCGTTCTTCAGGGAGCTGTGAAATGTATTCTCCGGGTGTTGTTGCTTCATATTTCATGATACTCTGAAATTTGTCACTAAGGATAAAAGTTACATATTGATCAGTATACGTTTTAGAAACTATACCCCAGGCTGAAAGAAGGGGCGGGGAGAATGGGCCAGCTTACAAATAGATTGATTCCTCCACGGAAAATGCAGTTGATCTACGTAAAATGCAGTTGATCTACGTAAATAGCAGTAGAACTACGTAAAACGCAGTTGATGTATATGAAATTCAGTAGAACTACCTAAAATGCAGTTGATCACAAACTTATTGGAATTACTGTAAATTATTTCCGGCTGTTACACATATTTCAGTCCCCCACCTTTGTCATTTCTACCCAGAAAGGCATAAACCTGTTTCTTCCGACCTGGTAAACAGGCATGAACTGGCAATCCATTGATTCCAGGGATACCTGGTCCATTTCGATGATATCCGTTTCTTTTTTGTTCTGCTTCAGAAGTGTATAGCCTTTGACTTCAACACTGAGTTGACCGCCGGCAGGTACGGGCTCAATAAACTTGAAGCGGATATCATAAGTGCCTTTGTGGATCTGTACATTCCAGAAACCATAAATATCCTCCTGGCTCCAGATGCCTCGCTGACCGGATGCATCATTCCTGTTAAGATATACAGGGTTTTCATGCGGACTGCCCACAATGATCGGGGGCTGATTGACCAGGTGCTCCTCTGAAGAGAGTTCATTGATCATGGCATCCAGGTCTGCTCTCAGCTCCCGGAATACAGCTGTCTGTTCTGCGATCAGGTTGGTCTGCTCGTAAGGATCCGTCTCAAGGTTAAAGAGCTCAAAACCGGTGGTATCTGCATCGTAATCTGTGTGGCCCACTACCTTCATCATGCCTTTCTGCAGACCGATATTTTGGTAGAGCTCAGGAAATTTTCGTGTCCAATAGAAAAACAGGGATCGTTCATCGGTCCACGACGCACCGCCCAGTGCAGGTTCCAGGCTTCTGCCATCGATAATGCGGTCACCAGGTACCTCTGCCGCGCAGAGTTCCGCCAGGGTTGGCAGAATATCAATGTGTGCTGCGTTATTCAAAACATCACGGTTACCGTCGTATTTTGAAGGATAGGAAAAGAAGAACGGGACACGCACGCCGCCACGATATACATCCCCTTTCCTGCCGCGCATGCCGGAAATGTATCTGCGTTGCTGAGGTCCATTGTCGGTCATAAAGATAAAGATCGTATTCTCCATAAGCTCCAATGCTTCAAGTGTTGAGCGTAACCTGCCAATGTTGTCATCGATATTGGTCACCATGGCATACACTTTCCTTGCATCTTCCTTGTCTTTTTCGCTCATATCTGGCATTGGTATATCCCCGAAGCCTTCAGAGGGATCGATGTCTTTATACAGCTCATAATACTCCTGAGGAACCTGGAGTGGGGTATGTGGTGCGTTGAAGGAGAGATAACAAAAGAAGGGTTCTTCCTGGTGCTGCTCAATAAAGCGAATGGCTTCCGATGTAAAGATGTCAGAGCAGTAGCCCTGGTAGGATTCCATCTCCCCGTTGTGCCAGAGCACCGGGTCAAAATAGCTGCTGTCTTTCTGGAACCAGGTAGTAAAATCACCAACCTGTCCCATTCCGCCCGACAGGTGGACAACTGATTCATCGAATCCCTGGTCCATGGATCGCGAAGGATAACTGTCGCCAAGGTGCCATTTGCCGAATATTCCGGTTTTATAACCTGCATCCTTTAGCATTTCAGCGATGGTGATCTCTTCGGTGGACATGATCGCGCCCCCGTTGTAGGTATCTCTTACCCCTGTGCGCAAAGAGAACCTTCCGGTCATCAGGCTGGCACGGGTGGGGGCACATACCGGCGAGACATAAAAGTTGGTAAAGCGGATGCTTCTCGCTGCCAGTGAATCCAGTACAGGAGTGATGATGTGATGGTTTCCGTGATAACCCAGATCGCCGTGTCCCTGGTCATCAGTGATGATCAGTACCACATTGGGACGTTCAGAAACAGAATCCGGAGTTGCGTTCGAATCACACCCGCTGAGAAATCCCCACAGAAAGACTGTAAAGGAGTACAGTAAAATGGTTGTTAATGTGCGCATAGTAGTTGTTTTTAATTGTTTAAAGTTAATATTTTAGTAACTGTTGTTTGAATGCATGGTTGAAAAAATATATCAACTGTCACTCCATCTTTCGGCCCTGCATTTATTTATCGATCCTTTGCTGAAATACCGTACCCTGAATCAGTATTCAGGGGTTTGCCTATGCTACAATGCTGATGACTCCTTCACCTTTACCGGTACATGTGCCCACGATCACGGCATCTTTTACTCCATTCTCCAGCATAGCTGAGACACATGCTTCAGCACGATCCGCAGGTAACGCAATCAGCAATCCTCCAGAAGTTTGTGCATCGCACAGCATCAGCTGTTTTGTTCTTCCAAGCGAACCGAAATGCACATGTTCCTTCACGTGATCCAGGTTATTGAATGTTCCCCCCGGGACCACACCGGCTGCAGCCAGTGCTTCCACCTCATCCAGGAAAGGAATTCGGCTGTACCGGATCTCAATATTTCTGTCCGAAGCTTTACTCATTTCACGCAAATGACCGAGCAATCCAAATCCTGTGATATCCGTACAGGCATGGACAGGGAATTGCATCATCACCTCTGCTGCTTTTTTATTTAGCATACGCATCTGCTGTATCACTTGCTGTGCAAGGTCTGGCGCAGCCAGGCCACGCTTGATCGCAGTACTGAGGATGCCGGTACCAATAGGCTTGGTAAGGATGAGCGCATCTCCGGTCTCCACGCCAACATTCCGGATCACCTTGTCAGGATGAATACCACCGCAAACGACCATCCCATACTTGGGCTCCGGGTCCTCGATGGTATGCCCGCCCAGTACTGAGATGCCTGCATCCGCAGCTGTGTTATGTGCACCTTTCAGAATCTCTTCAAGTACAGTCATAGGAAGTGTTTTTTCAGGAAAACCCACAATATTCATGGCAAAAAGGGGCCGGGCTCCCATGGCATAGATATCACTCAAAGCATTAGCCGCTGCAATGCTGCCGAATGCATAGGGATCGTCGACAATGGGCGTAAAAAAATC
>CAYOSB010000142.1:0-10035 GCA_964406495.1 uncultured Bacteroidaceae bacterium
ATTCGCTTACCCGGAGGTGAGTGAAAAGATGAACGGCATGAAGGCGCTGTCCCTGGGACATCCGTTGATCCCCTCTTCCAGGCGGGTGGACAATTCCATCGAGATCACCAGCGAACGGGTGGTGCTGATCACAGGTGCCAACATGGCGGGAAAATCCACCTTTCTCAGGGCTGTCGGGGTCAATATGGTATTGACTTATGCAGGATGTCCTGTTTGTGCGGGACATTTTTCAACCGGAAATTATCTCCTGTACAGCAGCATGCGCACCGCAGACTCACTGAAAGATGATGAGTCCTACTTTTTTGCAGAGATCAAACGCCTTGAGCGTATTGTGAAAATGATGGAGGGGGGAAACAAGATGCTGATCCTGCTTGATGAAGTATTGAAAGGAACCAATACCACCGATAAACAAAAAGGCTCAGTTGGTCTGATCAAAAAATCGATCAGTCATGATGTACTCTGTTTCATTGCCACGCATGACCTTGCTCTTGGAAAATTGCAGGACGAAAACAAAGGGCAAGTAGTAAACTATTGTTTCGAAAGCTATATCAAAGACCTGGAGCTCACATTTGACTACAGGATCAGGCCTGGCCTGGCGAAAAATATGAATGCGAGCTTCCTGATGAAAAAAATGGGTATCATGGACTAAAATTTCCGGGATTTGCAGTAATTCGATATTACCACCGTGGATATTGTGAAGGATTATTTCGCACTGCTGAAAGCGCACAGAAAACAATAAAGTAAAACCTGCTTTGAGGAATTTGTGGAGTGAAAGCACACATACGCCAGTTACTTCAACAAAGGATTTCAGGATAAATGTCAGCGCTGCAGTTTTCTGAATGCACGCCGCAATTCACGCATATTGAACGGCCTGGCAATAATTGTCCGGTCACGGTCGAGGAGAAACATGGTGGGTGTGGCGTAAATATTGTAATCCTCCGCACTTTGCCCTTCCCAGCCCATGGGTTCATGTCCATTGATCCAGGGAGGTTGCACAGTGCGGATATACTGTACCCAATCACTCTTTACGGTATCGATGGAAACGGCAAATACCTCTGCATTAGGTGGCCTGTCATTCTCGTACCATTCATGAATCTCCGGGATCATCTCCCGGCAGTGCTCACAATAAGTGGCCCAGAACACAAGCAAGGTGTAATCAGCATCAGCTTCTGAAAGCCGGACAACCTGGTTGTTGACATTCCTTACCAGTATATCTGCTCCCTTCTGTCCCTCGGCCATCTTCCGATATCCTTTTACCCGTTCCACGGCAAGTTCAACCACATCGGTGGTACAGGTCTCATCAACATAGGTATCCACGATATAGGTCTGCACCCTTTCCATGCCGAACGATTCAAACCCCTCGAGCATGTACTCTACTGCAAATGAACGCAATTCAGGATCTCCGGATACGTTGGCCATGATCATATCCACTGCTTCAATAAATGCATCTTCCTGTTCACTGAAGGTATACTCCTGTCCGCGATAGAGCCTGAGGTATTCAATGATCTTACCACTGTAGACAGGTGCATTTAAAAGCACCGGGTCATCAATGGGGGCACGTTCAAAAAAATGTTCCCTGAGATACGCAAGCCGGTCGGTTCCTTTCAGATCAGGCTGCAAGGTGACTGCCCGGTATGAATCAATGATCCTGGAGGCATAGAGTTCAGGATGATCACCGGTAAGATCCAGGATAAATTTATCACGGTCCTCCTGTAATTGCACAAAATGAGATGTGGCATCGGTGTAGAATTGATCCCCGGGCGGATAGCGGTCGATCAGCGGGTACATGGCATTCATCCTCTGTTCATAGGTTGTTTCATAATCTCTGAAAATCCCCAGGACCCTGTTCTCTTCAGAATTGGCAAAACTGGTTGTCCCGGGTATATCCCGGTAACTGGCATAGATCTCGAAAGACTCAGCCGCCCAGATGAATTCAATATAGCGGGGCTTGCTTTCTGCCTGGCGCTGATCCGGTCGCTCCAGATTAATGCGGTACATCCCATCCGGCTGGTGAGCTTCAAGGTAAAAATAGAATGAGCCATTAATTGCATCGATGCTGTCGATGATATTGTATGCATTCGTGTTATACCGGGAAAGGTATACCATTCCATCCGGCAGTCCCTCAATGAGCACCTGCAACCTGAATCCCTGGGCTTTCGCCGGCGCTACAAACACTATTAACAATATGACACAGGCTATTCTTTGCATTTGTTTGTATATGATTCCTTTTGTCTTTGCTCCGCTGATATTCTTATGGTCAATGATAAGCGTTTCATTCACGGTCCTGAATTTATAAAAAGTAACGGACTATGCCAACCTGCATCGAGGTAAGATAAGATCAGAAGGTTCATGAACGAGATCGAAATGTATCAGGGCCTGATCGGTGTGCCATCTCTCCTTCGCACTTGTGTCCAGTTGTAATTATATTCAGGATACGAATATTTCCGCGCCAGTTCTTCGTTGATGTCAATGCCCAGCCCGGGGGCCTCATTGACAAAAAGATATCCGTTCTCAATGCGCGGAGTACCGGGAAAAACTTCGTGTGTCAGGTCATCCCACTCCTTCCCTTCCTGGATCCCGAAATTCCAGATGGCAAGGTCGATATGTGCATTTGCTGCATGACCCACGGGTGAAGTATCTCGCGGACCATGCCAGGCAGTTTTCACATTGAACCACTCTCCCAGCCTGGCCACTTTCATTGCCGGGGTTATTCCTCCGATCTGCGAAATGTGGATCCTGATAAAATCGTACAGTCTCTGGGTGATGGGTTCTATCCATTCATGGGGGTTATTGAATAATTCTCCCATGGCTATAGGCACTGCAGTCTGTTGTCTCAGCATTTTAAACCAGCCCATATTTTCCGGGGAAAAAGGATCCTCGATAAAAAAGGGCCTGTATTGTTCCAATTTTTTGATCAGGTCAATGGCATCCATGGGTTGGAGTCTTTCATGCATATCGTGCAGCAGTTCAAGCTCATCTCCGAACTTCTTCCTTGCCAGCTCAAATATTTCCAGGGTGCCCCGTTTATATGCCTGCTCATCCATCGTGTTGTCTTCGGGCTGCCCAAATCCATATCTTTTGTAGTCCGGATCTTTTGAAAGATGGGTGGATCCGTATCCACCCAGTTGAATACGAATATGCCTGTATCCCTTTCCCCTCAATTGTGCCACCTTGTCCATGACTTCCCCGGGTGTGCGTGCTGATGCATTGGGATAGGTATCCACCGCAAACCGTGTCTTTCCTCCCAACAATTCGTAAACAGGCATTCCGGCCATCTTCCCTTTGATATCCCACAGCGCCTGGTCCACCCCGCTGAGCGCATTATTCAGTACCGGACCATTTCTCCAGTATGAACTTACGTAGGCAGTTTGCCAGATATCTTCTATATTCGCAACATTCCTGCCCCTGCAAAAATCATCCAGGTATTCGTCGATAGCAGATATCACAGTGCGTGCCCTCTGCCTGAAGGTAGCGCATCCAATCCCATAGAGCCCGGGCTGATCAGTTTCTACCTTGACAATGACGAGTTCAATACCGTAAAGACAGGTGGGAATTGCCCTGACTTTTCTGATTTTCACTTTCTCAGTGCTGAGCGCTTTACCGGCAGGTTTCCATCCCGATACCGATGGATCCGCAGCAGGCGGGACAGATGAAACATCATTTCCTACATTCCTTGCACAAGCAGCAAGAGGCAGCAGTGCCATCGTTTTTAATAAATCTCTCCTGGTATTCATATTCAGGTCTTTTATTGATTTCTCAATACAAAATAGATCAACAATTTACACTTTAAATAAATGGCCCTGAATGCAGGTGCATTGGCACCTTATTTGATAATATATTATCTCATCCATTTCAAAATAAATCTTTTTCAAATTATGAATAATGAATCATCAGGTACTGCTCCAAAAAGGAAAAATACAATAAAAAAAACCAAAACAGGAATATTTTTTCGTTCAGCTTCCGTGCTACTGATGCAAATAAGAACATCCGGTACAGCTGGATTACCTCCCTGCGGTCGGGAGCCTTGACAAAAACCTCTCTAATCATAAAAGGAAATTTATCAGATCAGGAAAATATTTCTTTTCTTCCGGGAACAGTTTTTCATCCATGTCAATGCCCGGCAGAGCCCGGTAATAAGCTCTTTTATCCATGGCTGTTTTCGACATCAGGACAATAACCGACTCCTCGTTAGGCATCGCTCCTCTCATGCGCAATACACGCCTGAAATCGCGCTGTAAACGCTCTATCCAGTTCGTTGTATAGATCATCGACTGAATCCGGTGATGATACTTCAGATTGGTGAAATAATACCTGTATCCAGGATCCTCACCCATCTTCTTAATACTCCGGTAATCCTTGCCCCATTTCTTACATAAGCTCTGCCAGGCATTCCATCCCTGTTCCGGAGTATAGTGCCGATCACCGGTCCGGAATACATCCCTGAGATCATCGGCCAGCTCCCCTTTATCTCCGTAACGTATACGATTAAGCATATTGCGCTTTAAATGCGTTACACACTTTTGCAAGGGCGTTCCCGGGAAAATCCTGGCCAATGCATTTTCCAGATATTTAATACCATCAGCTACAGTTAATCCTATCTTTTCCACACCACGTTCCTGTAATGTTCGGAACATCTCTTCCCACCCTGTGGCACTCTCCGATGGCCGGTTGAAGATCCCCAGCACCTCCCTGGTCTTATCTTCCTTGACAGCCATGACTACATAAAACGCCTCATTCTCCACGCTCCGCTTACGGTGAACCTTAATATGGATCGCATCAATAAATACAACAGGGTAATATGCTTCCAGTGAACGGCTCAGCCACTGTTCAACATCAGCCCTCAGATACTCTATCATACTGCTGATACTGGCCTTGCTGTAATGCTTCCCATACACTTCTCCAAATACTTCGCCCACCTGGGACTGGGTCAGTCCTTTGCAGTACAGACTGCTGGCCAGTTGTTCACACTCTAACTCCTGATCTCTGAGCAATGCAAGTATGGTGGGATGAAAATTGCCGTAGCGATCACGCGGGATCCTGAACTCAAGTACCCGGCCATTGCCATAGCTCTTGCCCTGGCGAAAGCCGTTGCCTTTATTCTCCGGATTTGCATCCAGAAAATCACGCCGCTCTGAGCGCATCATACTCTCGATCATCACTTCCATTAAATCCTGTAAACCTTTTTCTCGGTCCAAATGCTTGACAAATACATCAGATAGCTGTTCCTTTGTAAAATCCATAGGGTCTTCTCTTTTTAGTTAAACATGTTTTTCCAAATTCATTGTAAAACTAAGCTGAGAAGACCTTTTTTTAAAATCTATCCAGACACACTTTTTGAAACACTATCACGTTAAAATGCTATCGATATAAATCCTCGGGAATGGCTTACCGATTTTCTGACCTGGATCCAGGAATACAACGCTAATTACGATCTTAATCTGGCAGATCTGCTTCCTCATAAATGGCCAGAGACAAAAAGTCAGAAAAAATCCAACTAAAGTCAACAAAACTCCGGAAATCCTTGGAGTTACTCTAATGAATCCTGTAGTATTTTTGAATTTTGCAATACGTATCAGGCCGAAGGCTTACGTTAAACAATCATTATAATCTGATCAATGATAATTCTATCGTCATTTAATTATTCAAAATTATCCTCTTCGTGCTTACATTACTTTTGTATTCAATTTTCAACAAATAAACTCCACTTTTCAGGTATGATAAATCAAAGGATTCATAAGTATTAGAATAATAATCCCTACTGGTCAGAATAGTACCGTCAATTGATAATATCTGAATTTTCAATTTAGAACTAATACCGCTTAGCTCAAGGAATATTTGCCCTTTTGAAGGATTAGGATACACCTTAATAGTTGCATCATCTTGCATATTTTGAATTAAGGTACCATTATCAATGGTTATTAATATTGTGTCTGCATTCTCACAGTTATTTTCATCTTTTACAAATACATATATCTCATATAAACCCTTACCCCAATTTATATCTGCAATAATCATTTGGGTTCTTTCCCCTGTACTCCAGTTATAAGCAGTAAATCCATTTCCGGCATCCAGGATCACTGACTGTGTAATTGTGGTGTCATTACCCAAATTGACATATGGAAGCTGATGCACGGAAAGATTTGTAATTACAATACTATCAACACCATTTGCAGCGATCAGACTATCAATATAGGTGCCCGTGGATGTTTGCCATTTACCACCTGCAAAGTAGCTTTCACCGAAACAAATTGATATATCAAGAACGGTTTGATATGATTGAGAAAATCCCAGATTTGTGGTTACTATGCTATCACAAACATGTATAGTTAACAAACTATCAATATAGATTCCTGATTCATGTTGATAAGCTCCAGCTAAAAAGATACTATCACCCACAAAAAGGATTGTATCAGTCGAAATATTATAAAAATCATAAACTGCTACGGCTATTTTTTTTGCAGAACTTTTTATTCCATTACGTTCCTGTGTCAGCCAGTAATTGTAAATTCCTGCATGGTCGTAGTTTAATTGGATACTGTCACCCGACCCGATAAGCTGCGTTAATGATTCGTCACTATACCAATCAATGTTATCTCCAATTGCTTTTAATACGATTGATTCATTGCATAAACACAAGCTAGTATCATTAATTTGAGGTTTTGATATAAGCGTTATTGTTTTAAAGGTAGCTAGCTCACTTTCATTTCCATAAATATCATAGGCTGAGATGCTGAAATTATATGTTGAATCATTAAATAAACCTGAAACAGTATACAGAGTATCTGCTCCCAGCACTACTGGTGAAGTTTCACCATAGATTTTCCCAAATCCATCAAATGGTGCAATTGAATCAAAATCAAAATATATAATATAACCAGCAAGATCGTCATCAGATACATTATTCCAACTCAATGAGACAGATTCATTATCAGCTTCATAAGCAATTATTTCTGGTGTTTCAGGCCTCTTTTTGTCGTAGAAAGTATGAGTGGTATTTCCAGTTGCAGAACCATTTACGCTATATACTGAAACAATAACAACATTCGAAGCAATGTAAGGTTTGACATTAAAAGTTAATTTTCCATTCTCAGGATATAGTTGTATACCTGCCATAGTTGTATCCAAATCAGTTTCTATTATGGAGCCTGATGTCAGGTTTACCGTAAACATATCGTAATCTGATACCACAGATGAATCGTTATTTAAAATTTGATCTGTTGTAAATTCAACTGTAACATCCGGAATAATAATAGTACTATCTTGTTCAGCATTTATCGTTATATTACCTGATGGCATAATTGGGGCAATTGTATATAATCCCAATTGTGTGATAGGTGCCCGAACAAAATTACTGTCCATATTAACCACACCGCCAACACAAATCCAGGTATGGTTCTCCTTATCCTCCATGAATATTTTTAATGATGATTCATCATAACCTATTATATCTTCATCAGAATAAGTTAAAGTTAGATAGCAAGTATCTAAAAGGATTGTTTTCAGCGGTTCGATTTGATAAAATCCACCAACACCATAACGCATTCCAAATGATTCTTCCGCAGCTGATTTAACTTTAGAAACTGAATATAAACTCTCTTTTGATAATGATGAAGCTTTTGCAGATGGTGTGTCCCCGTACCAACTCCATGAAACACACCAAATAGAATCAACATGCAGAGGTAAGTCATCAAAAGTAATTTCAATATATGAACCCGCATCACCAATGTAAAAATAGTTCTCAGATGAACCTGCTTTTGAGAATGGATTGAGTCTTGATAAGACATTTACAAATCCCATACTAATTCGAATGCTTAAAGGAACATTGTCAATAATTTCTTGTAATAGCTCCCCATATTCTGTTTTAATATCAGAAATGTCATAATCATATGTTTCATTGGCCATATGTATACCATATATCCAAAACCCACTTTCAACTAATTTAGATCTTGCTTCTTCCATGGAAGTTCCACCACCAACTTTAGCCCTTAAACCACTTGTCAGGCTTGCTCCAATATTTATATCAAATGATTCGACATCAGTAATTTCGGATATATATTTGTCATAATAAACACTTGCTTCACCATATTCAACCTGTAAGGAATATATAGACTTGAATATTTTATTTACAATTTTCGAAAATGTAATATTGCTAACTACAACATTGCTTTTTGCATACCCCATATTATCTAATGCAGAAATTTCTTCAATTGAGCTGGTAAGTTTTAGATATGCATCAGAACTATTAATGTAGTAATTGATCGTTTCTGTATAGTCAGAGTCACTCTCACCACCCCAAATCGTTGTTTTTGATTTACGATGAACAAAAGTTATTTTAAAATATTCTACTACTTTAGTTTCAGAATTCTTAACAATAGCAAATTTTAAGCCTCTTGTACCTGAAAAATCAACTATATTTAAATACAGGCCAAGTTCTTCATCATATTTTGTGGGTTTATTATTTTCTGTAGGTTGTTCTGCACTTTTATCTAATTGCAGTTTAATTCCTCCTGATAGATTAGCAGTATAATTATCAGTAACTGAGAAACTAAATTCGTTTTGATTATCTTGTGGTCTATTAATAAAAGCTAAGCTTGTATGACTATTAGCTCCAAGATTTGCTGAAGCACCTATTCCAACACTGTTTTGACCTTCAGTACCAATTCCAGCATATGCACTAGCACTAGCACCTTTTATGGCACCCACGCCAATTTTCATTCCCTGATAAGAATTCGTTAAAGTACTTTGCTCATAATTACTTTCAAGTAAAGTTAAAAGTCTGATTAAAGTATTATCCAGAGAACTAAGATAACCATCGCCAATTAAAATATATTTTGAAATTGCTTCACTGCCATTGGTAATGTTTGCAGGAAAAGAGTAATAATCTTCCGTAGTTGCGGTAATACTTGCGCCTACTCCCGCACTTGCACCAACCCCTGCCTCTAATGATCCTAAATCAAAACCTGCTTCAGCACTGGCACTAAACTCAACACCAGCTTCGCCTCGTGCCTGTCTTGTAATATTCAAAATTTCTCCTGATGTTGGATCCCCATCATTTTCAACTAATTCAACAGAAGACCCTCTTGATTTCTCCACTGAAACAAATGATATCGCTAATTTGGCATATTCAGCATTATCCCATTTTTTTGTAAATACCGGATCCAAAACTTCACAATTAAAGGTTACTGGATTTGTTAGATAATTCCCATTTAATCTTGTAATAGTAAAATTTTCGGTTGCTCCTGCATCTCCATTTCCAATATCTGAACTTGGAATTTCTATATCAATAAAACCATATTCATCACCATAGAAGTAATAAGTATTATTGGATGATTGGACTTTTACATCAACACCTGCACCTGGTTCTACTTCAGATTCATCAAGAATCTGATAGTAACGATGTAAGGTCCCTCCTTTCATTACACTTGAAACAGTAGGATTTGGATCAGGAGAAATATCTGTTAACATAAACGAACCGTTGAAAGGAACCAGTTCGATATCCAGTTCAATATATTCATCACCTTCTTTAAAACTTATATTTTCAATTTCTTTTTTAGAGTATCCAGCAGCAAAAACCGTGATATTGTAACCATAACCATAATCAATATTTCGTAACTCAAACGCACCGTAACTATTTGATTTATATTCATTTGACTCCTCTCCAGTGAGTATTATTGTTGCACCACTGATAGGTCCATTACTCTCAGAATTAATTATTTTACCTACAACCATACCTCCTGTTAAATTTGAAGGAGATGTAAGCCATGGATTAAATAGAACATTATCTGATACTTTTTCTCCCAATCCATTTGGATTTAGAGTTTCATGATATGGTCCGGAAGAGTGCCTCCAATAATTATTAAGAGCATAGATTGTATTTGAGGTCGTGTTATTAATAGCATATGTAGTTGACTCACCAAAATTGCAATAACTTATTGAAGGTGCTGCTAGATTATCAATTCGAATAATTTCTTTTTTCGAGCTGCTAAAAGTGCAATTTTGTATAGTAACATCACTGTAAGTGCCATCTGAACTGGT
>CAYOSB010000143.1:0-7507 GCA_964406495.1 uncultured Bacteroidaceae bacterium
AAGTTTGTAACTAATTATATCATAGGACTATAAATAAGATATATACTAATGAAAAAAGTTCAACTTGGAAGATCGGACATTCATGTTACACCTGTTACTTTCGGTGCATGGGCCATTGGCGGCTGGATGTGGGGAGGTGCAGATGAAAAAGATGCCATCGACGCGCTGGAAACCTCCATTGACTTGGGTATGACCACGATCGATACGGCGCCTGTTTATGGATTCGGACAAAGTGAAGCGCTGGTGGGAGAGGTCACAAACGGCAAACGTGATCAGGTGGAGATTCTTACAAAATACGGGTTAAAGTGGGATGAAAATAGGGGAGAATTCTATTTTGAGACGGTACACAATGACGGCCGGAAGGTAAAGATTCATAAATATGCATCCAAAGAGAGTGTGGTCGCAGAATGTGATGCCAGTCTCAGGAGACTGAAAACAGACTATATCGACCTCTACCAGATTCACTGGGCTGATCCTACAACGCCTGTTGATGAGACCATGGAAGCGGTGGAACGATTGATTGAGCAGGGAAAGGTAAGGGCAGCTGGTGTTTGTAATTATGATGCTGAATTGGCACAGAAGGCGAATGATAATATTCTGCTTGCCTCCGACCAGGTACCTTACAGCATGGTACGGAGGGATATTGAGGATGACCTTGTGCCCTGGTGTATTGAGCAAAACGTAGCTATCCTGGCTTATAGCCCATTGCAGAGGGGCTTGCTAACCGGTAAGATTACCCCGGATTACGAGTTTGGAAAAGGCGACAACCGCCCGGATACACCCTATTTCCAACCCGGAAACATTAAGAAAGTAAATGCTTTTCTGGAAGATATCAAACCCATTGCCGATGGCAGGAATGCAACCCTGAGCCAATTGGCACTGGCATGGACCATCGCCCAGCCCGGGATCACCGTAGCGCTCGCAGGGGCAAGGAACCGGAAACAGGTGGAAGACAATGCCGGTGCAATGGAGCTCAATCTATCAAAGGAAGAGGTGGCGGAGATCAATGAAAAACTGAACCGTCTCGAACTGGACCTTTGATCAGCCGGATTCCTGATGCGTAAAATTCCATGTTAGATTCCTTGGAATGCAATGTCCCGGCTACCAGAGCAGCACTTCAGCAGGGGCTTTGGAGAGGTTCTCTGCGATCCAGTCAGCTTCTGATAATTCATCTTCAGTGAAGGTAGTGGTGAGTGCCAGAACCCTGCCCCCGGCAGCCCTGGCTGCTTCTACTCCACTGACAGCATCCTCAACGATGAGACAATTATGTGGATTCACACCCAATTTGTCTGCGGCCTTGAGGAAGATATCCGGCGCAGGTTTTTTATGTTCAATCTCTAAACCGTTGACCGTCGCATCGAATGTTTCGACCGGAATGTCGAGCTCTTTCAGGTTGATCACCATTTTAATATGATCCGCACTTGTTGCCACAGCAATTTTGAGCCCTTTTGTTTTACATTTATGAATAAAATTCCGAACCCCTGGCAATGGATCTATGTTGTTCTTTACCAGTCTCTCATATATCTCATAGGTGCGGGCTTTGTCCTGTTCCGGGTTGAAAGGTATATTGTGTTTCTCTGCCACTCCCCCAAGATATCGGTCTTCTCCCATTCCGGTAAATTCGAGGAAATCATCCGGATCTACTTCATATCCTTTTTCCCGGAACATTAACACCCCTGCTTCGTTGATGAATCGCTCTGATTCAACGAGCACTCCGTCCATGTCAAATAGTACAGCCTTTACATTCATAAATATTTCTTTGGTTTTAGCGAAATTGTGATCTAAATAAGCTCATAGACACCCTTCAACACATAATGCGGCTGGTAGGCAAATTCCTTCATTATTTTCTCGTCCGTAATACCTGAAAGTACCAGGCAGGTATCAATTTCAGCTTCAATTCCTGCAACGATGTCCGTATCCATACGGTCCCCGATAATGATGCTGTCCTCCCTTCTTACACCAAGCTTTCGAAGTGCGATCCGCATCATAAGAGGATTAGGTTTTCCCACAAAATAAGCCTGTTTGCCGGTAGCAAGCTCAATAGGAGAAATCAATGCCTTGGTGGCAGGGGCGATGCCATTTTCAATAGGACCGGAAATATCCGGGTTGGTACCGATCAATTTTGCACCCTTGTTTACCAGGTTGACTGCTTTTTCAATGTGTTCGTAACCGTAAGAACGCGACTCTCCCATGACAACATAGTCAGGATCAATATTGTTGCTGGAATAACCAACATTATATATGGCATTAATAAGCCCGGCTTCACCAATTATATAAGCACTGCCATCGGGTTTCTGACTCTGCAGGAAGTCCGCAGTAGCAAGCGCACTGGTATAAAAATGGTCCGGACCCACATCGATTCCCATCCTTGCCAGCTTACTTTGAAGCTCTTTAATCGTGCGTTCACTTGAATTGGTAAGAAATACAAATTTTTTATTTTCCTTTTTCAGCCATTCCACAAACTCAGGAACACCATCCAGAACTTTGTTGCCGTGGTAAATGACACCATCCATGTCACAGATAAATCCGGTTTTGCCTTTTATCTTTTCAATGCTCTTTTCAAGGTTCATATTGTATACTTTTTATCTTGTCTTCGGTAGCGCGGAATATATCATGATTCTGCAAAGGATCAAATTTACAATGTTCCATGAGTATTTTCATAGGATCTTTCCTAAACTTATGCTTAAATATGCAGTTTTCCTGGCAGTTTTTTCCATTTTCATCTGTCAGCCTGAAGAAACGACCCGAATCCACACCGACAGGATCAGATCGTTTTACCCCTGTTGAATATCCGGTCGATAAGCGACCGTCGGATTTCTCCTGCACGACAGGAAGCAAAAAATGCATGCAAATCTGTCGCTAAAGAAATTTAGTGATTATCTTCGTAACTGAGAAGTGATACCGGTATTGCACCTTTTGCGACGCTTGAATATCTTCAGGAATCTATGTCAGGTACTTGCGTCGGTATGTTGCAGTACGGCGAATCATACAGGAATTGTTATTTAAACAAGAAAATGATATGCCTAAGCATCATTTTATAGCATTTGATTTTGGAGCGGAAAGCGGAAGGGCTATACTTGGCACTTTGCTGAAACGGGAACGATTGGAAATAAAGGAAATACATCGTTTTTCTACCGGTCCAATTTCCATTAATAAACACTATTACTGGAACGTGTTCCGGTTTTTTGAGGAGGTGAACAAGGCGCTGCACCGGTGTGTGATCGATTACAACATCATTCCTGAAAGTATCGGTGTGGATACCTGGGGTGTTGATTTTGGTCTGATAGGAAAGGATGGATCCATACTTAGAACGCCTTACAGCTACAGGGATCCGATGACAGAAACTTCCATGACCGCATTCCTGGAGCGCATGGGAAGAGAAGAGATCTATGAAAAGACCGGGATCGGGCTGCATAAATTCAATACGATCTACCAGCTATATGCTATGATCATGGCCAATGATCCGGTATTGACCATTGCCGATAAATTGCTTTTTATGCCCGATTTAATGAATTATCTGCTCACAGGAGAAGCAAAGTCTGAATTTACAATTGCCACAACCTCTCAATTATTCAACCCGGGCACAATGGACTGGGATGAGGATATCATTCGCAAACTTGGCATCGAGCGGTCATTGCTGCAAGAGGTGGTCAGGCCGGGAACAGAGATCGGTGTACTTAATCAGAACATCAGCCGGGCCATCGATGTGGAAGGAATAAAAGTAATTGCAGTTACTTCGCATGATACGGCCTCAGCCATTGCATCGGTACCTGCCGGGACAGAGAACTGGATCTATCTCAGTTCCGGAACCTGGTCATTGATGGGAGTGGAAAACAAAGAGCCAATCATCGATCAGCGGTCCAGGCTCTATAATTTTACCAATGAAGGCGGGGCGGAAGGAACATTCAGGTTCCTGAAAAACATTATGGGACTCTGGCTCCTGCAGGAGTGTAAGCACTCCTGGGAGAAATCCCAGGGAAAGTTGTCCTACGAGGAGATCGTGGAAATGGCAGAAAAATCACCTCCTTTTGGCGCCATGATCGACCCTGATTATGCAGGTTTTTATAATCCACTGGACATGCCCGCTGCTATCGATACTTTCTGCCGCCAGTCAGGACAGGTTTCACCAAAGGGAATCGGTCCTACGGCAAGGACCGTGCTTGAGGGGTTGGCATTAAAATACAGGATGGTTCTGGATCAGCTGCAACTCGTTACTGGCAAAGAATACGAGGTGATCCACGTTATTGGTGGAGGTGTGCGCAATGAACTGCTTTGCCAGTTTACTGCAAATGCAACCGGGAAGAGAGTTGTCACGGGACCGGCAGAAGCTACAGGTACCGGAAACCTGCTGATGCAGGCCATTGGCCTGGGATATCTGCGTGATATTGAACATGCCCGCCAGGTGGTTAAAAATTCTTTCGAGCTGAAGCACTTTGTCCCCATGGATACCGGGGATTGGGAAAATGCCTACAAGCAGTTCCTGACGATCGCAAAACAGAATTGACACCGGGGATCAGAGTTCAGTCCATCCAAATGGATGATCCACACTTTCAATTACATCAGGATAGGTAATGCCTGTTGCTCTCCGGATCTCATCCATCTGTTCCAGTAACATGATACTGAAACTGAAGGGCATAATATCGCTTTCCGTTTTTCCTTCATTCAGGCAACTGATGACCTCCATGGCTTCATATTCATACCCATTGATAATGGGAGGAAATGGCAGGATATTGTCTGCTTTGCCATTCACCCGCAAATTAATGTCCACAGGAGTGAACCACCAGGCACCCAGCTCAATAGATCCATTTGTGCCAGAGATGCTTGCTGTTACGGGTGTGTTGGCCTGCGTGGTGGTGTTCAGATTACATAATGTACCTGATTCACTTTGCGTAATAATTGAGGTTGTGAGGTCTATCTTGCTTTCATTCAATACAGCATGTGCTTTCATAATACTCGGCTTGCCGAAGAGATATAGCGACAGAAAAAGCGGATAGATGCCTAAATCAAGCAAAGCTCCTCCAGCGAGCAATGGATTATAGATCCGGTGTTCCACATCATATGGGAAGTGAATGCCAAAATTTACATCCATTACAACTGCTTTGCCAATTACACCATTATCAACCAACTCCTTTGTCTTAATAATCCCGGGAAGGAACTTTGACCAGAGGGCTTCCATCATGAACAGTTGCTTTGACTGTGCAATCGTGATCAATTTACGCAGTTGGCCGGCGTTTACTGTAAATGGCTTTTCACACAGCACGTGCTTGCCGGCTTCCAGGCAAAGCATGGTATGTGCATAATGGTAACTGTGTGGGGTGGCAATGTAAACAATATCCACTTCCGGATCGGCAACCAATGCCCTGTATCCTTCAACTGGTTTTTCAAACCCCCATTGTCGGGCAAAATTTGAAGCCCGTTCGCCATCCCTTGCTGCAGCAGCATAAAGAATGGCTCCTTCGGTATGCCTTAAGGCTTGCGCAAATTTATGCGCGATGCCTCCGCATCCCAGGATGCCCCATTTGATATTTTTCATAATTCAGGATTCTATCAATCCTATAAATATTAGTTATAACCTTATGATTTAAATAAATATAAAATTTCAATGAAGCTCAGGGTAACTGGTTCAGTTTTCATCCCTGAGGATCTGCTCAATTTTTTCCAGCTCACCTGCACTGAATTTGCTGCTTTTGGATGCCTCGAGGCTGTCATCGATCTGGCTGATCTTACTTACGCCGATCAGTACGCTGGTGATCCGGGGATCTTTAAGAAGCCATGCCAGGGCCATTTGTGCCAGGGTCTGGTTACGGTCAGCTGCCATTGCATTCAGTTTCTTGATCTTTTCCACCAACTCATCCGTGCGTGCATTGGTGCGCAGAAATATACTCCTCCCGGCCATGCGGGAATCCCCGGGAATCCCGTTGATGTACTTGTCCGTCAGCAATCCCTGTGCAAGTGGACTGAAGGGGATGCAGCCTACGCCCTCCTCTTCGAGTACATCCAGTAACCCATCTTCCACCCAGCGGTCCATCATATTGTAACGCGGCTGGTGGATCAGGCAGGGAGTTCCAAGCGATTTTAAAATGGAAATGGCCTCCCGGGTCTGCTCTGCGCTGTAATTGGAGAGGCCAATGTACAGGGCTTTCCCGCTTCTTACAATTTGATCAAGCGCAGCCATGGTTTCCTCGAATGGTGTATCCGGATCCGGACGGTGGGAATAAAATATGTCTACGTATTCCAGTCCGAGCCTCTTGAGACTCTGATCAAGGCTGGAGACGAGGTATTTTTTTGACCCCCATTCACCATAAGGACCTGGCCACATGTAATAACCGGCCTTCGAAGAAATGACTAGCTCATCCCTGTAGGCCTTTAGCGGTCCTGCAAGTACTTTTCCGAGTGTCTCTTCTGCAGAACCGGGTGGGGGACCATAATTATTTGCGAGGTCGAAATGCGTAATTCCCCTGTCAAACGCGTGCAGCAAGAGTTTCTGGCTGCTTTCAAATGAACGGTCCTCACCGAAATTGTGCCATAGTCCGAGGGAAACAGCGGGGAGTTTCAATCCGCTTTTTCCACAACGGTGATAGGGTACCTGCTTGTAACGTGAATGCGCTGGTGTGTATTCCATATGTTTCAATTTTGCCCATGAAAATACAAGAAAGAACCGGGAAGCGCAAAAAGATCAGCGATTCTTGAGCAAAGCCAGGTTATAAAACTGTTACTAATCTGCCGCAAAATGAAGCTGGACAGGAGATTCCCAGTCTGCTCCGGTCATTGGAGGTCAACTCCGGGTACTGGCAGCTGGCAGGCGTGTAAGCACATCCTGCAATTGTTCGGCACTTTCAATACCCAGCGTGAAACCGTCAATAAAATCATGTCCGGTATGAAACTGCAGGCACTTGTCTTTATGGTCCACGAGCACCCCGCCACCGTAAACTTTCATACCAATGATTCCTTTGCCATTGTCTTTCATACGTTGCAGTACTGAAGTCACTGTCGCTACATCGGCATCCATTCGTGCACCTGCAGGATTGAAGCGGGCCAGGTCAACATCTACCCAAGGTTCTTCGGCTGCCTGCTCCAAAGCTTCTAGGGAATGGCATGAAATGCCGTGCGCCCTGATGATTCCCTGTTCTTTTGCCTCAGAGAGAACTTCCATGGGTCCTTTCAGATCATTTCGCCAGTTGCCATTGGTGACGGCATGAAGCAAAACGATATCCAGGTAATCCGTACCCATTTCCTTCCTGAACCGATCCAGGTCTTTTTTCATGCCTCCGGCTGTGATGGAGGTGGATTTGGTGAGGATCACCACATTTTCACGCTTGATCTTTTTTTGTGCTTCTTTGAGATGCGGATGTGTGCCATACTGGTCCGCTGCGTCCCAAAAATTGATTCCCTCATCATATGCGGCACGCAGCAGGTCTGCAAGCCCCCTGATCCCCAGCTTGCGCGTCTGGTTGGAGCTGCCCCGAAATCCGCTGGTCCCTGTCCCCATGGCCATGCGGGAAATTTC
>CAYOSB010000143.1:7517-10022 GCA_964406495.1 uncultured Bacteroidaceae bacterium
AATTTCGATTCCCGTACGGCCCAGTTGCACCCTGTCATAGGGATGTATTGCCTTATCGCGTGCGTAAAGATGATATGGGAAGGCAGAGAGTGCTGCAATACCCGAACCCGCTGCAATTGATCGTTTGATAAAATACCGTCTTTTCATGTTCTGAACCTTTTTGTTAGAACAGGGAAAGTACAGTATTTGTTTACCCGCGCGAAAAATGATGGATCATTCCATAAGATGCTCCATCAGGAAATCAGTATACTGCGTCATCATCAAAAGATAACTAACCATATCGAAGGCCACACCGTGATCACCGGGAGGATAGATCTTCAGATCCACATCTTTTCCTGCCTCGATAAAGGCCTGCAACAGCTGAAAAGTATGTTGCGGATGGACGTTTTCATCCATCAGGGAATGGACCAGCAGCATTTTTCCATCGAGTTGAGCTGCATTGGTTGGCACAGCACTGTTGATGTATCCCTCTTCATTTTCTTCGAGTAGCCCCATGAACCTTTCCGCGAGAATACAATCATAAAGCCGTTGATCGGAGGTGGGTGCTGCAGCAATGGAGGCCTTGAAGATGCCCGGGTGATTCACCATGGTGTAACTCGACATGAACCCGCCGTAGCTGTGACCACGGATGGCCATCCGTTCGCCATCCACCCAGGATGTTGATGCAAGATAATTTGCGGTTTCAACAAAATCCATGGCTTCCATTTTACCCAGCTGTCCGTGCACGATCTTCTCGAATGCACTGCCGTATCCTCCGTTCCCCCGGTTGTTCACGCTGGCGATAACAAATCCTTGTTGGGCCAGCCACTGATGCCAGCCATTGTTGCCAAATGTATTATATACCCGCTGTGAACCAGGTCCTCCATAGATATCGAGCAACAGGGGATAGGATTTTTCAGGATCGAAATCCATGGGCTTGACGAGGTAACCATCCAGTTCAATGCCCTCGCTGGTTGTGAAATTGAACAATTCTTTAGGAGCATACATATTATTTTCAAGAAATCGATCCACGTGGGCATTGTCAGTAAGGTCTTTGGTCATCTTACCGTCCGTACTACCGAACAATACCCTGGAAGGCTCATTTACTGAGGAGTACTGGTCAAAATAATATGTTCCCTGCGGGGAAACATTCACACGATGATTGCCATCAGCCCTGGTGATGCGCTTTTTTGACCTGCCATTGAATTTGATAGAGTACAGGTTCCGCTCCAGGGGTGATTTTTCAGTAGATACATAATAAAGTGTCTTGTTCGCCGGATTCACCGCTTTGATACCAATTACCTCAAACTCACCTTCGGTGACCTGTGTAATGTCAGTACCATCATAGCTGATCCTGTAAATGTGTGCCCAGCCATCTTGTTCAGAGACGAGAAAGAAATCCTCCATGCCTTCCGGAAAATAAAAATGATTGAGTTCGCCAGCAAAAAAATCAAATATGTCTATCCAGGTGTCTGATGTTTCGCTGTAGACCACTTGTTTCTCCTGGTTCTGAACGTCAACCATGTATAGCTCCAGGTGATTTTGCGGACGATTCATAAAGACTATGGCCAGTTTACCTGCATCGGAAGTCCAGTAGATACGGGGAATATACCCTCCTTCCAGGTCATAATCGATCCATTCCTTGTCTCCTGTTTCTGTGTTGATAACACCCAGTTTGACATAGGGTGCCGGATCACCAACCTTGGGGTAGGGGACTTCCAGGTACTCGGGGTGTTTGCCTGAGAAGTCCGTTAACCTGTATATCGGAACATGCCTTTCATCAGACTGCCAGAAAGCAATATATTTTGAGTCATGCGACCACTTCCATGCCTGTACAAGTCCAAACTCCTCCTCGTAGGCCCAGCCCCACCGTCCATTGTAGAAATGGTCTGTGGCATCGTCTGTGAACCTGGCAGACTGTCCCGATCCAAATGTATACATGTACAGGTCACCGTCTTTACCGTACCCCAGTTTTGTTCCGTCAGGAGATACTTCTGCAGTGAATGCCTGCTCCACGAGTAATTCAAGTGCTTTGTCCTCTATGGAGTAATAGTAATAATCGGCGTTGCCTGAATAGCGCCAGATGGGATTAAAATTGGTCTGAAACAGGATATAGTTATAGTCACCTGCCCATTGAAAGGATTTATACCTGAAGTCTGAACCATCTTCAAATGTCAATCCTGCTGTGGAGAAAGCAAGGGTTTCCTCGCCTGATGCGATGTCGTGGATCCAGATCTCCTGCGCCCCCTGGTTGGCTTTCGTAAATGAATACTGGCTGCCATCCCTGATCCAGACTACATTGTCGGGTGCACTGCTTCCACTCAGCATCCCTGCGGAAAATAATGCTTCCTGCAAATCGTTATAGTACTTCTTTTGTGCGCCTGCCGGAGCAGAGATAATGGCCAGGACCATCATTAGCATTACGGTTTTAACTGCTTGATGGATCTTTTCTTTCCTGGCATGGTAATTAATAACTAAAGTTTCCTAGTTTCTAATTTATTGTATATCAATATGTTAATATTTTGC
>CAYOSB010000144.1:0-9878 GCA_964406495.1 uncultured Bacteroidaceae bacterium
ACCGGTACGATCGCTCGTGTTTTTTCTGAAAGCGCCTCCTGCAGTTTTTCCGGATCCAGGTTGAAGGTGTCCGGTTCCACATCCACGAGCACAGGTGTCAGCTTCATGAGGGAAATTACCTCAATCGTGGCAATGAACGTGAAGGGTGTGGTGATCACCTCGTCACCTGGCTGCAGTTCCAGGGCCATCATGGCTACCTGGAGTGCATCCGTACCGTTGCCACATGCGATGCAGTGATCGACACCCATATAATCTGCGAGTTCCTCCTGGAAGGACTGTACATCCGGACCTTTGATAAATGCCGTGGAGGTGATCACATCCTGGATAGCGCGGTCGATCTCCGTTTTATGACGGAGATATTGTCCGTGCAGATCGACCATCCGTATTTGCTTCATAGCGTCAGCCTGTTTAAATTCAGAATACGAATATAGCAATTACTGGTTGTATGCGGACGGAAAATTGGTGTATTTACGTTGATAACTATCTTCAGATTTCGAACAACCATATATCTTATGTACACTCTTTTATATTAATTTTGCTTTGTAATGGTCTGTTGACCGAATCTTATCCATCATGGCATACCTTGGAAAATACATTCGTCAAATTTTATCGCGGAAAGATACGGTCGTTCTGCCCGGGTTCGGCAGCTTGAAGCTCACTGAGTCGAAAGGCGTCCAGGGGGAGGATGGTAAGATCGAACCTCCCGGGACTGTGATCAGGTTTGATGCCACGCATCCGAAAGACGATGGCAGGCTGGCAGAAGAATACGCAGCAGGAGAGCAGATGGAACAGGAGGAAGCGAGGCAACAGGTACTGGAACTGGTGGGAGCGATCAAGTTCAAACTTGACAAAGGGGAGACCTACAAATTGGAGGGAGTCGGCACGTTTTCCAGGGATGATGACAACAGGATCCATTTTGCCAGGGATCCCAACTGGGTGATTGATCCCGCGCTGTTTGGTTTGTCGTCGCTTGATCTGCTGGAGTTGGAGAAAGAGGAAACCCAGGAAACGCAAGGAGAAACAAAAGCAGCAGTCACGGGGGAGGAAGGTGATGCAGGAGCCGGTGAACGTGGTGCGCTATCGGGTGAGGGAACGGACCGTGTTGGCCAGCAGGAGGATACTTCGGAACAACAGTCTGCAGAAGCGGGGGGTGCCCCCGGGACGAAGAAGGGACAAACTACTTCATGGCGTCAACCCGGGGTTGCAAAAACCAGTGAGAAAAGAAAAATAGAACGTCAGCCGGTCAACAAATGGCGGGTGATCTGGATCGTGACAGGATCTCTGATCGTCGTGCTGGCCCTGATCCTGCTGATTCCCAGCGGCAATGGACTGGAGGTTGGGAAAGACGGAATCATTATCAGGGATACAGCGCCGGGAAGTGACGATGCTGCACAACCGGTTCAGGACGCTGGACAGTCACAAGGAGCGGAAACTGATGTACAGGGCGATCTGGATGCTGCTGCCAGGGAATCTCTGCAGGAGGATGAGGAGATCGAAGAAGGACCGGTGGAGCCGTCGGTCCGGGAAAACAATTATTTCATTATAGGGGGCAGTTTTCAGAATCTTGGAAACGCCACAGAGCTTGTGGATGAACTAAAAGCTTCAGGGTACCCGGCGGAAATCATCCTCACGGAGAACAGGCTTTACAGGGTTTCCGTACGATCTTTTGCCACCAAACAGGAGGCGCTGGATGCACTTCCCGACTTGAAAAAGGACGAAAGCCTGGTGAATGCCTGGCTGCTGACAAGGTAACGTTCACCGGCTTAATTGACTTCTGCGCCGTTGTGCGCATCCTCACCTGGTTCTACAAAATAGAGCTGACCGTCGCTGTTCTCAGACAGCAGGATCATTCCCTGGGATTCAATGCCTTTGATCTTCCTGGGTGCCAGGTTGACCAGCACGCAAACCTTCTTTCCGGGCAGTTGTTCCGGATCGTAATATTCAGCAATGCCTGAAACAATGGTGCGTTGATCGATCCCGGTATCCACGCGCATTTTGATCAGTTTATTGGTTTTCGGCACTTTTGCTGCCTCCAGGATGGTGGCAGTACGAATATCCATCTTCGTGAAATCGTCGAAGGTGATTTCTGCTTTCTGTGGCGACACTTTCTGTTCATCGTTCCCGTTCAGCCTGCTGTTATGCAGTTTGTCAAGTTGATGCTGAATGGCTTCATCTTCTATTTTTTCAAACAGCAGCTCAGGTGTATTGATTTGGTGACCGGGCTCCAGCAGGTCGGCGCTTCCAAGTGCATCCCAGCCGGGATCGGAGAGGTTGATAAAGCTCCGCAGCTTTTCCATTGAGAAAGGCAGGAAGGGCTCCAGCAGGATCGCCAGGTTAGCGGTGATCTGCAATGCTATGTTCAGGATGGTCTGCACCCGTTCGGGATCGGTCTTGATCACTTTCCATGGTTCCGTATCGGCCAGGTATTTGTTTCCCAGGCGTGCCAGGTCCATGGCAAGTTTCACCGCCTCCCGGAACCTGAAGTGCTCCAGGCTTTGCTCAACCGATCCGGCGATCCGGCCGATCTCTTCCAGTACTTTTTTATCAGCATCACTGAGCGCAGCACGTAAAGGTATCTTTCCGCCGTAATATTTATTAGTAAGTACCAGGGCTCGGTTGACAAAGTTACCCAGGATGGCAACCAGTTCGTTGTTGTTCCTGTTCTGGAAATCCTTCCATGTAAAGTCATTGTCTTTTGCTTCGGGGGCATTGGCACAGAGCACATAACGCAATACATCCTGTTTGCCCGGAAAGTCTTCCAGGTACTCATGCAGCCAGACTGCCCAGTTCCTGGACGTAGAAATTTTTTCGTTTTCCAGGTTCAGGAACTCATTTGCCGGGATATTATCAGGAAGAATGAAGGTTCCTTCCGATTTAAGCATGGAGGGGAAGATGATACAGTGAAAGACGATGTTGTCCTTCCCGATGAAATGGATCATTCGCGTCTCCTCATCTTTCCAGTATTTCTCCCAATCGTCGGTGAGTTCCCTGGTGGCCGAGATGTACCCGATCGGTGCATCAAACCACACATACAACACTTTGCCGTCTGCTCCTTCCACCGGCACAGGCACGCCCCAGTCCAGGTCGCGGCTTACCGCCCTGGGGTTCAGCCCCTGGTCGATCCATGACTTGCACTGTCCGTACACATTGGGTTTCCATTCTTTGTGTTCTTCCAGGATCCACTGCTTCAGCCAGGGTTCATACTGGTCCAGCGGCAGGTACCAGTGCTTGGTTTTTTTCACCACCGGTTTGCTTCCGCTGAGCCTGGAAGTTGGATCTAGCAGGTCTGTTGGGCTCAGCGAGGTACCACATTGCTCGCATTGGTCACCATAGGCACCGGTGTTGCTGCAATGCGGACAGGTACCAATGATGTAGCGGTCGGCCAGGAAAGTGGCTGCCTCCTCGTCGTAATACTGTTCAGTGATCTTTTCAATGAATTTTCCGGTATCATAGAGTTTTTTGAAAAAATCTGACGCCGTCTCATAATGCACCTTGTTGGAGGTCCTGGAATAGATGTCGAAGGTGATTCCGAACTCCTCGAATGCCTTTTTGTTGATGGCGTGGTACCTGTCAACGATATCCTGCGGACTTACACCTTCATTGCGTGCCTTCAGGGTAATGGGCACGCCATGTTCATCGGATCCGCAAACGTGAATGATATCCCTGCCACGGAGCCGCTGGTAGCGGGTATATATATCGGACGGTACATACACACCGGCCAGGTGACCAAGGTGGATCGGACCGTTGGCATAGGGAAGTGCAGAAGTAACCAGGGTTCGCTTGAATGTTTTTTTCATATTTATATCACTTGTTTAGACCATTGTCATTGCTCCGCTAAACCTTTAGCTCGGCGAAGCCAAATTACCATGCCCACTGATGAGCGTTTCACTATTCTTTTTTTATCAGGTTTTGGGCCGCTGAAAAATTAATGCTCAGTTACGAGTGTTCCAGGGGTTGGAGTTTTAATGGTTTGCGCAAAGATAATAAATGATTCGGACAGAGGGATTGTACTTTATTTTTACCTTCGCAGATATGAGCAACAAGATTACACCCCCCTTCCTAAAGAAAGGTGACGCCGTGGGCATTATTGCACCCGCCCGACGGGTGTATCCTGATGAAATTGCTCCCTTTAAAGCGATGATGCAGCGCGAGGGATATGAGGTGGTTGAGGCAGACAACCTGTACGGTTCCGACAGGCAATTCTCGGGTTCTGTGGAGGCACGGCTGTGCGATATTCAACAGGTATTTATGGACCGCCAGGTGAAAGCAGTGTTTGCTGCACGGGGAGGATACGGGGCTGCACAGCTATTGCCAGGGATGGATTGGGAGCTGGTCAGGGAAAACCCAAAGTGGATGGTCGGGTTCAGCGATGTTACCGCATTGCATTCAGCCTTTGGTAAATTTTTGGAGACCCTGCATGGGGTGATGCCGTTTTCCAAAGTGATGACAGTACCCCAGGATGAACAATCTTTTGATTATCTCCTGGAAATACTCCGGGGCGAACAAAAGGCTTACCGATTCACGGGCCACTCCCTGGACCTTCCCGGAGCGGTGAGCGGAAGGCTCACAGGGGGGAACCTCTCGGTACTTTACTCGCTTGCAGGAACCCGTTACGAGCCTGATTATGAGGGCAGCATCCTGTTCATGGAAGACCTTGACGAGTACCTGTATCATATTGATCGCATGATGACTAATTTCGAATTACGCGACATATTCAGGAAAATTTCCGGAATGGTGATCGGCGATTTTTCGGATATGCATGACAATGAACAGCCTTTTGGACGTGAGGCACTGGAGATCATAGCTGAAAAGGCACATAAATACAAAGTACCATCTATGTTCGGTTTCCCTGCCGGACATAAAAAATCTAATTTCCCACTGATATTTGGCCGGGTCAGCACATTAACCATCAGTCAGGGTTCCGCTACCCTGCAGATGTACTGACCAAAATAAGAACATATGGCTGAATCACATGATTTTGGTACTGCGGCAGAAGATTTTGCTGCCAGGTACCTGGTTTCCAGGGGGTATTGTATTCTTCATCGCAACTGGCGTTATGGACATAAGGAGCTGGATATTGTCTGCACCGACGGCAGGGTACTCGTGGTGGCGGAAGTGAAAGCCAGGGTACAGGCTGGATTTTCTCCCCCGGAGGATCTCCTGTCGGTGACAAAAGAACGCCTGATCCTTGAAGCTTCAGAACATTATCTGTACCAGTACCAGGTGCGGCTCCCGGTGCGCTTTGACCTGTTGGCAGTGATCAAAAAAGGAAAAGAGATGGACCTCCAACACCTTGAAGATGCCATACTTCCCCGGGTGGAATAGAAAAAACTTTGAAATGTGCCCGGTGATTGCTATTTTGGCGCATGTTTATGAAGGTCCTCAGCCTGGTTATTATCGATGATGAACGGTCGTCACGCGACCTGCTCAGAAGGCTGCTGTTGGATATTCCGGAGGTTACTATCCTGGGTGAAGCGGGGAGTGTTGACCAGGCCCTTCCCATAATCCTGAAAGAGCGACCTGACCTGCTCCTGCTCGACATCCAGATGCCCAACAAAGATGGGTTTGTATTGATTGAAAAACTACTGGAGCATGATGTGAATGTGGAAGTAATTTTTATAACCGCATATGAGAAATATGCCATTCGTGCGATCAAAACTTCGGCATTCGATTACTTGTTGAAACCGGTAAAAAAGGAAGATCTGACAGCTTCCCTGGTAAAATTTGCAGAGAAAGTGCAATCAGGCCACCTGAATGACCGGTACGCCCAGTTGATTTATCAGCTCAGCGATAAAAAGAAACTGAAGTTCAGGAACCGTACGGGTTTTGCCATGGTCGATCCAGCTGAGATCCTGTTTTGTCGTGCCGATTCGAATTATACCGTTATTGAGCTTGATGCCAGCAAGCGTTTGATTGTTTCCATGAACCTCGGCAAGGTGGAGGAGATGCTGCCCGGACTCTGTTTCTCAAGGATCAGCCGGTCTGTTATCATCAACCTGCATTACCTCGTGGAGGTGGACCGTAAGCGTATGACCTGCGAGATCATGAACCACGACAGGCATGTTTTGCCGGTCACGAAAAAATATATGAAGGAGCTGGAGCGGGATTGTGAAAAGCATTTTTCCATGCAAGCGTGATGGATGATGAATATAGAATAAATCACGTAATACCTCCCCGTCGTCAGACCACCATCAAATTGCAGCCGCGCACTTCTGCCTGGTCGAAGCGACCGGTGATTTCAAAAGCACCATCGGGGTATACCCGGCCCAGGTCGCCGGTAGCGATAAAACTGCATGAATACAAATTGGCAAGATCGATGACATTGATGCCTCCAGATCGCCCTGGTGGCATCAGGGTGAGCGGATCATAGAGGTCCCTGGTGACCGCCCGCATCCACGGGGGCGGACGGAAGCGTTTTCCATCCTTTGCATAGGCTTGCGAAAGCAGTTCTGTCATGCCATATTCTGAATGGATCTCCTGTCTGGTGATCTTCTGGCCCCCAGCCTCCTGCGCGGCATGCTCCTGTCCGGGGAAGTTCTTCTCCCCGGTTACCTGCCGATCTGCCTTTGTTCCAGGAGCCTTGTTCCCGGGGACTTCCTGGCCCTGGCCTTCCTGCTCAGCACACTCGTTTTCAGTGCGCTTTTGCCCGGAATTACCCTGATTGCGGCCTGCTGGCAGGAGGAATGCTTTCTGAAGGATTTCATGCAGCTCTTCGCGGATCATCTCCTTCCGTCGCCCTTTCATGCCACCTGTTTCCATTATAATAATGTTCGGTGACATCTGCTGAGGAAATTTTTCTGCCAGGTCCAGCAGGGCAAAACTGACCCCGAGTAACAAAGTAGCCTGTCCATCGTGTATTCTTTTCTGCAGCACGGAAGAAAGGCCCTCCAGGTCGTCCAGGTAAAATCCGCTGTCGGGATGCTTGCTCAACCCGGTCAGGTGGTCCATCATGTATACCAGCGAAGCGTTCCCGCGTTCCATATAGGAGGGAAGCAGGGCCAGGATACAAAGTGTTTCCGGATTTCCATAATTTGCGGTGAAAGTGCGGACGAAGCTCTCCCGGTAGATGGCTTCTGAGACCAGGTAGTGCCGGCTGGGAAGCTGCCCGGTGGTCCCGCTGCTCTCGAAGTGCATGGTTGGTGCCCGGTTGCCTGTAATCACACGGTGGGATTTGAACAGCTCAATGGGGAGGAAAGGGATATCTTTGCAGCTGTTTACCTGGGTGTGGTCGATACCCAGGTGATCAAGGAACGCTGCATATACATTATTCTCAGCTGCCTGGAGATGAAAAATATCCAAAGCCAGTGCATCGAATTCAGTTCCGCTGTTGATATTGAAAATTCGTTCCTCAATGCCGCGCATATTGCAAATATACCAGCTTTTAAAATTAAAACGGGAATCGGGCGTATCAATTGCAAACATTGCAATAGCTGCACAATCAAACGATGAATCAGCAACCATGTTGCCTTGTTCCGCATTGTATGGAATCCCATTCGGATGAAACAGGGGATATCATTCGGACGATACCGGACTGCCAGCAGGTGAAACCGCACTTCCGGTGTTATGACCATGATCGTTGTTAAAAGAGTGCAGGCAAATGGCAAAATAAATGATGTTGCTGAAAGCGGTTTTTTAATAATTATCCTGCCAGGGTTTTGTGATATTCATTACATTTAATGACTTATTTATAAAACCCTTAAAAATGGAATGTGCAGAATACCTGGTTGCACAGAAAAGCACCACTGGCTCAGGCGCATTTCATGCAAACCCAATGCAAACAATCAACATATGAGAAAAAAAACGATCAGAAGGATCCTCTGGGTCTTTGTCATTGGTATTATTGCCGTGGCAATCGTGTTCGTATGGCCGCGCCTGCCGATTATCACTGCCTTTGCCGCCAAAGGTATGTGTTCGAGTGTATTTCTTGCTGAAAAGGATCCCGCTTCGGTGGAGGCCGAGGACCTGTCCTTCTTCCCCATCAACCTGGCGAAATCGAAGATTGATGTTGACACAAAGACCGTGACCTCCAAAGTTTTCGGACTTGCAAAGCGCAAGGCAGTATACCGCGAGGGATTGGGAGCGGTACTCGTCCTTGATACACCTGAAGCAGTGCTGAAGGCACAAACTTTCGATATTCCTGATCCCGGGTACAGCCAGGACACGATTTCCTGGCCACTCGGTGATGTGGTGGATGAAACACCGGTGAATGGACTGGACTATGCTGTTTTGCAGACCATCATCGATACTTCTTTTGACAGGGCAGGAGAGGAACCCGAAAAGAAGACCCTGGGACTTGCCGTGGTGTATGACGGGAAGCTCGTTGCCGAACAATACCTCGGGGAGTACGACATGCACACAAAATTCCACGGGTGGTCCATGACCAAAAGCATTACCGGGGCTCTTGCCGGGGTGCTGGTCGACCAGGGGAGGCTGGTGTTGAAGGCGCCTACAGGCATCCCGGAATGGGAGCATGATGAGCGGAATGAGATCACTACCGAAGATGTGATACGCATGAGTACCGGGCTGGACTGGTTCGAAAATTATTTTACCATCTCCGATGCCACAGTGATGCTGATGCAAAGTGCCGACATGCTCGATTATATCACCACATGCGAACTGGCCCATGAACCAGGTACCGTATGGAATTATTCTTCAGGCGATGCCAACCTGCTATCGGGGATCATCCGCCTGGAGCTCAACAACGATGAAAAATACCATGCCTTTGCATACGAAGCGCTGTTTCACCGGATCGGAATGCTGAATACCACGGTGGAAACCGATGCATCCGGACTTTTTGTTGCTTCATCATACAGCTATGGGACGGTCCGTGACTGGGCCCGGTTCGGTTTATTGTTTCTGAATGAAGGTGTATTTGCAGGGGATACAGTGCTTTCGAAGGAATGGGTCGAATTTATGAAGACAGAAGCTCCGGCTTCCGATGGTGCCTATGCCGGTACCTTCTGGCTCATGGAACCCAATCCGTTGTATGCATTAACAGATGTTCCTGACGATGTGTTCTTTGCCGACGGATTCCTGGGTCAACGGGTCTACGTGATCCCGTCGAAAAAACTGGTAGTGGTTCGAATGGGCTATGGTTTGTCAGGATTCAGTATGAATGACTTTTTAAGGGAGGTAATCGAAACATTGCCCGTTGAAAACTAGTCCTCAACCATTTGCAAATCCTGTGGATGGCAACATGCGCATCCGGACACCAGGGGATGCGATTCTCCTGGACGCATTGTGCGAACCAAAAAAAGGGTGCCCCTTTGAGGCACCCTACTTATAAATGTGTTGTTGTCCCGTCCTGAAATAGCATTACTTTTTCGTGTAACACTTATTCAGGACAAGTCGTAGATTGTATTATTTATCCCCTGATGGCTTTTACTCCGGGCAGTTCCTTCCCTTCGATATACTCCAGCATGGCCCCGCCGCCGGTGGATACATAACTGACCTTATCGGCCAGTCCGAATTTATTCACCGCGGCGACAGAGTCACCACCTCCTACGAGGCTGAAAGCCCCTTTGGAAGTCGATTCAGCGATGGCTTTGGCAATGCTGACCGTCCCTTTCTGGAAGTTGGGCATTTCGAATACGCCTGCAGGTCCGTTCCAGAGGATGGTGTTGGATTTCATGATCACATCTGAAAACATCTTCACAGTCTCCTCGCCGATATCCAGTCCCATATACCCATCTTTGCCTTTAAGTATTGGCGCGTTGATGGTATTGGCCTCATTGTTAAAATCATCTGCCAGCACCTGGTCGACCGGCAATACAAGGTTGACACCTTTGGCTTTGGCTTTTTTGATCACCTAAAGTGCGAGATCCAGCTTCTCTTCCTCACAAAGTGAATTGTCTATCTGTCCGCCCTGTGCCTTGATA
>CAYOSB010000145.1:0-9854 GCA_964406495.1 uncultured Bacteroidaceae bacterium
CGCTAAACGGTGCAGCATAAAGAAGTCAAAAAGGAACAGCGCATTCAGTACAAATCCTACCATCAGGTTCAGTCGTTGATCGAACAGGCCCAGGAGCCTGGAGAGCTGATCAAAAGCCTTTGATCCGGATGCTCCCTGTTTCCTGGTCTCCTCTAACCTGGGATGTACAAATTTCTCTGCTGTAAGGAGTTCCAGCAATACAGCGTAGGTCCTGAGGAAGTTGTGTTTTTTCGAAACCTGTGACTGGTACCGGTTGGTCCGGGAAAGGAACGGGGAAAGAAGTGATAAATTGATCAGGATCACCGGGACCAGTAACCTGAAAAGATCCGGAATGAATATGCCTGTAATGATAATAAAAGATGATACTGCGGTCATTGTCCAGGCTGCTATCTGGGTCCACCTGTACTTTTCAATAAACACATCGCTGTCTGACCACCGGACAATATCTTCAAAAGCACCTTCATCCTTTTTCATGAGCCGTGCATGTGCTGCATAATGCTGTCGCAGGTTGATCATTCCTGACAGTTCCTTTATAATTTCCTGTCTGGTGGCTATCTCATTTTCATCCGTAACTGGTTCCCTGAGGCCCTGGGCCAGCTTATTCGGTCCTGTGTGGGTGGCCGTTCTGTTGATGTATTGAAACAACGATCCCTCACCGAAAAGGTCCAGGTCGTATGACCATGGATGCTCAGGATCTGAAAAGTATTGTCCATCCCCAAAAGCTGAAAGGTCTTTGTCCAGTCCCTGCAGTTCTTCCAGGTTGATCCTGATGAGTTCCTGCAGTAATTTTTTCCGGTCGTTCTGGTTCTTATGGTAACTTACCAGCGAGAAGAAAAGCACGACCAGGAGTCCGGCTGCCAGGAGCAGGATATGGAATTCACTTTTTATGGCAAGCACCAGGAAATAAACGGCTGCTGTGATCACCAGCAGACGCAGAATGCTGATCCAAAGAAGCACTTTTTTCTGCCGGTTGTGTAATGCCTCAAATTCCGCATTTCTTTTGTTGTATGTTGCTGCCAGTCCTGCCCTGTCCATTTTAAGAGGTTTCGCCAAAGATAGAAAAACCCGGGAGATTTGCCCCCGGGTGTACAGAGATTCCTTCTTATCACTATTCCTTAATATACCTCCTTACGCTTCAACTCCTGAAACATAATTGTATCTACTATTGCAGCTTCCGGGTTCATACTACCGCAGCTTCCGGGTTCATACTACCGCTGCTTATGGTTCATGCTTTCGCAACTTCCTGGTTCATGCTTTCACGGCTTCAGGTTCATACTACCGCTGCTCCAGGCCCGGGAGCTGTTTCTTTTCAGAACCAGATACATGGTTGCACATAGATATTCAGCATGGTCACTTCACCGGTACGTATTTTAAATCTTCCCGGCACATGGGAACTTACATATGCATCTATATAAAATCCGAAAGGCGTTTTCACGAGGTACGCATAATCACCCTCTGCCAGGGGGAGCTGGTAATATCCTGAGGAGTTGGTGCGGACGATTGCATGAGGCTCAATATTCAGATCCGGGTAATAATAGCAACCTGACGCGGGGATCGGATAAAAAACAGTATCTGAGGCATCTGTGTTGTAAATGTAGATATCTGTTATCATTGGGACAGGCTGGGGTTCCCCTGTCCAGGCTGAATCTGTCAGGGCGCTGTCATTCAGCATCATGTAATAGTCCAGTCCGGGATCAGTGATCTGTCCGAATACACCCTGCTCGATGGTGGGTTCTTTAATATCATCTGGTGTGACCGTTACATCAGGCATTTCCGGACCGCAGGTGATGTGGAGGAATTCTCCGCCTTCACAGCGGAACAATTTCAATTCTTCAGCTCCAAAGATGTCCTGGAAGCAAAGCTGGTTGCCATAATCATACACCCGAATCGTGTAGGTCCCATAACCCATGGGGACCAGTATCCTGTTTTTGCCTTCCGCGATGGCAGTTTCGGTAAGGAGTTCGTCCCCGCTGTAGATTGCGACCTTTGAGCGATAATATGGTAGTGTATATCCGGCTTGCATGTACAGGGAATCATACATTGGCCATCCATACACCGATTCAAAGTACAGGTTGATACAGAACCGATCGATGAAATCGACATCGAAATTCACATATCCGAAATCCCGGGGATGGTGATTGGCGACCCTCACTACCTGGGGATTCAGCTGGGTCGTGTTTTCAGCATATACTGAAAATGGCATCGGTAGCGGATCATCAACAAGCGGAGCGAGTCGCGACCCTTCTGCAGGGGTTGCCCAGATCACAGTTCCGGAGGAATCCACCAGCATAAATTCTGTAAGACGGTACCTTCCCACATTCAGCCTGAGGCTTTTGGTAACATAAG
Organism: uncultured Bacteroidaceae bacterium; assembly: GCA_964406495.1. Taxonomy (GTDB): domain Bacteria; phylum Bacteroidota; class Bacteroidia; order Bacteroidales; genus M55B112. The sequence goes on from CAYOSB010000145.1 coordinate 2,347, forward strand.
ATTCACTGAAGGTATAAAACGGAAGGTACTCCTTATCATATTCCTTCACTCCATCTTTGTTGACGATGGTCACGAGCGCGGCCACGACATCATGGTGATGCGTTGATGCAGATTTCAGGACTTCTTCTGGTATGGGTTCCATTCCAAATTCAATGAAACCGGTTTGGGAATCGTTATTCTTATTGCAGCTGAACAGGGTCAGTCCGGCCAGGAACACAGCTGCTGCAAGTAAAAAAGTACGCTTAAGTTTCATGATCAATTATTTTTAAGTTAAGCATGTAGTTTTGTTGAACAGCCTCTATATATACAGATGCTGATTACCCCTGGTAAGTTGCGTCTGGTATGTCAATTTTTTTATCTTTGCCTGCCATGGAATACCTGCGTGATCTTGACCTGCTGTCCCTGGTGCTGGTGCTTTTCTCGGCCTTTCTCGTCGGAGCATCCAAAGCGGGTATCAAGGGGGTGGGTTTGCTCATCGTTCCCCTGATGGCCGGTGTATTCGGTGCAAAGCCCTCCACGGGTATTGTGCTGCCCATGCTGATCCTGGCAGATGTGATGGCAGTGATCTACTACCGAAAAAGTGTGAACTGGCGGTATATCATCAAGCTGATGCCCTGGGCGCTTATTGGAGTAATTGCAGGGGTTATTACAGGTGATATGATCAATGAAAAGTATTTTAAATGGTTGTTGGGGGGGATCATTATCGCGATGCTGGTCATGCTGGTTAATAACGACCGTAAAAAGTCAGATAAGATACCTGATAACCGGGTGTTTGCAGCACTGATGGGGTCATCCGGGGGATTTGCCACGATGGTTGGGAATGCCGCCGGACCAGTCTTCTCCATTTACCTGTTGTCCATGCGACTGCCCAAACGCGAGTTCATCGGTACCGGGGCCTGGTTTTTTTTCGTGATTAATCTGACCAAAGTGCCTTTCCATATCTTAGTGTGGGAGACCATAGACCTGGAGACCCTGCAGGCAGACCTGGTGCTGTTTCCTGTAATCGCCATGGGGATGCTGGCCGGGATCCGGATGGTGAACCTGTTTCCTGAAAAGGCATACCGCTATTTCGTGATCATTATGACCTTTATTGCAGCGGTCATCATGCTGCTTTCCTGAGTTACCTTCTCAGCCGTGGAAGTGCACCACATTTTCTGCCATCTTTATCCAGGGAGAAAGGGATACGAATCCCGATTGAGGTCATCCAGCCTGTACCTTTGTATGTAATGGTGCTGGCCTCGGGGATTTCATTCAGGGAGGTGGTTATCTCTGTCACCTCCATATCACGGAATCCATGACTATAGGTCAGGTTCCATGTAAGCAATAAGGGGAACGGGGTAGGAATATCATATTCAACACCCAGGGCCGCCCTGACCGAATACCCAAAGCGGACAGGTCGTCCGGCAATATATGTGGCTGTTCTATCCGAAAAGTCGCCTGAAAGGGTCTGATAATTAAACGCTGCAGTTCCGGAGGCATAGGCGGGGCCTGAAAAGTGGGTCAGGACCACGCCGCCCAGGGATGGGACCAGGAATAGTTTGTTGTCATACATATTATAGAAATACCTGAACATGACAGGAACATTCAAAAACATCGGGGAGCCGCTGAAAGTATTCAAATCGTCCTCATGATCATACATAATGGTATTAAATAGGGATGAGCGTTGGTAATAGGCGCCGATATCGATCCCGGTGACATTATTGAACATGTAGCCCGCATAGATCCCTGCGTGCAGGTTTGCATAGCGGAAAAATCCGCCACTCTCCAGGGATCTGGCGCCAATGGCAGGATTCGAAGCAGAGAAAGAACGCCACAACGCGCCAAGGTTTCCGCCGAAATAGATGTAACGGTTGTTCCTGACCATGCCACCACGTCCGAGCGAATTTTCTACCCTGCGGTGCAGTCTCAGATCCCTGTTTTCCCAGAGATTGCTTACCGGGATGCCCAGGTTAAATGTGGTTTGCATCCTGGTTCCGTCGTGTATGTAGGTTACCTGCCCGGTGTTGCCTGCAGAGGTTGTGTAATCAACCGTCGAATACTTGATCTCACGCAGTCCGCTGAAATGTGAAAAACGGAGCGAGAACTGCCAGTTATTCGGAAAGCGGTAATCTGCGGAAACACCCGCTTCAACCATATGAAGTGTTTTATTGAGCGGTATCTCCTCGGTGAGGGTGTATTGTATTGTGGGTCCGGCCGGAAGGGTGATCAGTGAGGAGGCCTCGCGGACAAACGGTTCACCGGTAAGAAAACCAAACTGGTATCCCAGGCTGGCTGTCAGGCTCACAGGAATATTGGGGATGTGCAATCGGTAGTCCACCGTTGCAGGCACCAAAATGGCACCGTGACTTTTAACGGCCGGCTGGTGTGGTCTTTCATCGGTGGGATTTAGCCCCCCGGAATACTGATGTGCATACAGCCCAGTGCCGATGCTGAGATTGGGAAGGACTTCCTGCCTGATGGATAATCCACCGACGGAACCATATATAATGGAAGAAGAAAACAGATTCCCGCCGTTCCTGGTACTGTTGATGTCCCAGGCCGGACCGGCTTCTGCGTTGATATAGGTTTTCAACTGTCCCTGTGCATGGAGTAACGGAAACAGTACAATCAGGAACATGAATGAGATTTTCCTCAAATATGGAAACGTTGTATTGCTGAATAAGCGTATAACAGATTTACTTTGAAGTGAACTACCGGTATTTCTTCGAAGTAAACTAGCGGTGTTTCTAAGAAGTGAGCCGGTTTTTCTTTGAAGTAAACTATCGGTATTTCTCATAAGCGAATGTATGGCATTTCTCATATGGGTATAGTTGGCTTTTTTCATCACGGATTACGGGTGTTACTCCTTATCAGGAATAGCGCACATCGTAAAAAAATAACGCGCAATAAATCAATGTTATTCTCTGCGGGGGCTGAATATAATCAAAAATCAGATTGTAGGATGCTTCAGAAAGTGAGTGAGAATATTGTCTCTTTTTCCGGTATGGACTGTGCGGTGATGGTACCGCCGTGCAACCTGAGGATCTGCCTGGAGAGGCTGAGGCCGATACCTGAGCCATTCCTTTTGGTTGTGAAGAAGGGGATAAAGATCTTATCCAGCACATCCTGGAGAATTCCCTGTCCGTTATCGATGATCTGGATCGTAGGCCTGCCACGTTTGTTATAATATCCTTTGATCCGGATCTTCCCGTTTTCTTTACCTTCCAGGGCGTGGGCTGAATTCTTGATCAGGTTGATCAGCACCTGGGAGATCATCTGTTCGTCAATCTGAAGCTCAATACTGTCCGGTTCCATCGAGTAATCCAACCTGATGCCCTGGTCTTCAGTTTCCCGCTTCATTAGCCTAACAACATTGTCTAGCAAGCTGTTCATCTCCACCATGGCAAAATTGGGTTTGGAAATCTTGGTGAGGTTCCTGTAGGTTTCTACGAAATTCATGAGCCCGGTGCTTCGCTTATTGATGGTCTGGAGTGCCTGTTGTATCTCCTCTACCGCTTCATTATCAAGACAGGGGGCATCCTCGCTTTTTGAATCGTATTCCTTGATCATCAGCTCTATGGTGGAGGAGAGGCTGGAGATGGGTGCAATGGAATTCATGATCTCATGCGTCAGCACCCGTATCAGTTTTTGCCAGGCTTCCGTCTCCTGTCCCTCAAGCACATTCTGAATATTCTTGACGGTGGTCAGCATAATGGTTTTATCCTTCACTTTGAATTCCGTGGATTGGATGGCCAGTTGCAGGATATCGTCGTCATCCTGTACTTTTACCAGGTGATTCTCCCCCGGCTGGATTTTCAGCAGGGTATCCACCAGCTCCTTGCTGAGGGATTCCAGTTTGTGAATATCTTTCAATGTGTTGATCTGGAAAAGTTTTTTGGCCGCCGGGTTGATCATTTCAACGATACCGGTGCGCTGGTAGGCGAGAATACTGACATCCAGGTTCTGAACAATACTATGGAGGTAGTGCAGGTGCTCCTCTTTCTCGGAGCGTACGCGCTGAAAATCATGCATCACTTCATTGAAGGCTTCATTCAATGCCTCGAAAGAGGAACCGGCCTCTTTGATGGTAAATGTCCGTGTAAATTCAGAATACCTGATGGATTCAAGAAAATTGGCAAGTTCCCGGTTGGTGCGATCCACGTACCTGATCATCGACCACACCTGGTATACCACCAGGCCTATGATCAGCACGGGTGTAAAGATGAATGTACTGTTCAGGGTAAGGAACAGCAGGAGACAGGATGCTGTCAGCAACAGCACCCTGATGATCACATTGACCCTGAATTGTTTATAGACCATGTTTTTCCATTCTTCTGTACAGTGATGTACGTGTTAATCCCAATTGTGTTGCAGCCTGTGTGACATTGCCCTGGTTCTGACGCATTGCCTTGTTGATTACCGCCTTTTCGATCTCATCCAGGTTGTAGGTATCAAAATCATGGTCACCTGGCGATGAAGATTTCTGTGAGGACAGTATGAAATCGTCAGGACCCAGGCTGGAACCTTCGCTCATGATCACAGCCCGCTCGATGGCATGCTGAAGTTCCCGTACATTTCCCGGCCAATTGTACTGATTGAGCTTTTTGATTGCAGCAGATTGAATATTCCGAATGGATTTCCTGTATTTCTTACTGTAGATCTTCAGAAAATGATCGGCAAGCACAGGAATATCACCTGTACGGTCCCGCAGGGGTGGCAGATGAATTTCAACCGTGTTGATCCGGTAGAGCAGGTCCTGCCGGAAATCACCTTTACTGACTTCCTCATGTATATTGCTGTTGGTGGCGCAAATTAATCGCACGTCCACAGGAAGCGGCTTGGCTGCACCCACACGTATCACTTCACGGCGCTCAATAACAGTCAGCAGTTTAGATTGAAGGGGATAGGAGAGGTTTCCGATCTCATCCAGGAACAAGGTGCCACCGGATGCAATTTCAAAACGTCCCTGTTTCATTTTATGCGCGTCGGTGAAGGCTCCTTTTTCATGACCGAATAGTTCACTTTCAAAAAGTGTCTCAGCAATAGATCCAAGGTCCACACTGATAAAAACCTCCTGCTTCCTGAGGGAATTTCGGTATATAGCCCTGGCGACCAATTCTTTACCAGTTCCGTTTTCTCCTAAAATGAGTACGTTTGCATCGGTACCTGCTACTTTCGTGATGGTTTTAAAGACCTCCTGCATTTCCTGTGATTGTCCGATAAAATCGGTGAATGGCTGATCAAGCACAGCACTGATTTCCTGTTGTTTCATGCGCAGGGACTCTGCCTGCATCCTGGAACGTCGCAGGTTGATGGCCGAATTGATCGTTGCCAGGATCTTTTCGTTCTGCCAGGGTTTCAGGATAAAATCCGTGGCACCGGCCTTGATCGCTTTTACAGCTTTTTCGGCATCCCCGTAGGCAGTGATGAAGACGACCACAGCATTCGGATCATGGTCCAGGATTACCTGCAACGCATCGAAACCCTCCTGACCGCTGATTGCATCTTTTGTGAAGTTCATGTCCAGGAGAATCACATCCCAGGTTTCTTTTTTCAACATCTCGGGGATGCGCTCCGGTCCACTGAGGGTTTCAATCACCTCTACATGTTGACGCAGCAGGAGCTTCAGGGCAAATAAAATATCTTCATTGTCATCTACCGCCAGGATTTTGCCAATTTTTTCATCCATAACACTTCAGTTTTATGATTTCTTAACTTCTTTACACAAAAAAAATGCCTTATTAATTAAGCGCTTAGTGTACAACGACTTTCTGATAATACCTGATGACAAAGATAACAAAAAGGTGTACGTTTCCGAACACCAAAGCGTCAATATCGAACATTTTTTTTAAACGGTTCAAAACAAATTATTTCTTTAATGGATTGATTTTCAAAAAAGTATTTTCTTTGGCATAATAAATGCCCAAAGAGAGAGAAAAAAACTTGTTATGGACGGAATGGATCGTAAAATTGAAAAAAAGGGAGGACTGACCAGGAAAGTGATTTTGTATGGCGTGATTACTATCCTGGTGCTCTTTATTGCCGGCATCATGATCTTCGGCGACAAAAGTTCAAAATATAACGTAGAGGCTTCCCGGCTGACCATTGATGAAGTTAAAAAAGATGTCTTTCAGGATTATATAACCGAGCAGGGAATCGTTGAACCCATTCGCACCATTTACCTGGATGCAGTTGAGGGTGGACGTGTTGAAGAGATCCTGATCGACGAGGGGAATATGGTTAATATGGGGGATGTGATCCTGCGGCTCAGTAATAACAATCTCCTCCTGGAGATCACCAACAATGAGGCACAGGTCGTAAGGGCTGTAAACGAACTCCGGACAGCCAGGCTCTCCATGGATCAGCAGAAACTTGCCAACAAGCAGCAGATTATACAACTCTCGAAACAAGTGACCCAGGAAAAGCGGGCTTTTGAGAACAATAAAAAGCTTTTTACTGAAAAGCATATCTCCCAGGAAGAATTTGAACGCTCAAAGGAAGCCTATCAGGCCTCACTGGCTCAGTTGGATCTCGTGAAAGAGAATTACAGGAATGATTCCCTTTACCGATCCATTCAGATCAGTTCGCTGGAGTCTTCAGTGCAAAGCATGGAGAAGAGCATGGGTATTATCAGGAAACGTCTTGAAAACCTGAATGTAAAGGCACCTGTAGACGGGGAACTGGCGACATTGAATCCGGAGATCGGACAGGTGATTAACTATGGCACCCGTATAGGCACCGTGAATATTTTAGACTCATACAAGTTGCGTGTCGAGATTGACGAGCATTACATTGCCAGGATCCAGGCAGGGTTGAAAGGAGAGTGTGATTTTGCCAATAAATCGTATCCTGCTGAGATTGTAAAAATCTATCCGGAGGTGCAGAATGGCAGGTTTGCAGTAGATATGGAATTCACTGAAAGCATCCCGGACCAGATCAGGATTGGTCAGGCCTCCCGTATCCGCTTACAACTGGGCGAATCCAGGGAAGGGTTGCTGTTGGCCAAGGGTGGGTTTTATAACAAGACAGGCGGACAATGGGTGTTCGTTGTGGACGCTTCGGGAGAATTTGCTGAGAAGCGCGAGATTTCCATCGGCAGGCAGAATCCACGCTATTATGAAGTGCTTGACGGTCTGCAGGAAGGCGAAAAAGTGATCACCTCCAGCTACCAGAACTTTGCTGACCATGATAAATTGATCCTGAAAAACAACTAATCAACCGGAAGTTATGAGACGAATTTTGTTGATATTAGTTTTCATACCTATTCTGACGGTCGGACTAAAGGCGCAGGAACAGGAAATCTGGACCATTGATGAATGCATTGCATATGCACTTGAAAACAACATTGAACTGAAGCGCCAGGAACTGAATACCGCCCTCAAGAACAAGGACCTTGTCCAGAGTAAGCTGAATGCGTTGCCCAATCTCAATGGTCAGATCAACCATGACCTTGGTGCCGGGCGGGTGCTTGACAGGGGTACCTATGAATGGGTGAATACAGATGTGAGCCAGGGCGATCTTGGCCTGGT
>CAYOSB010000146.1:0-9774 GCA_964406495.1 uncultured Bacteroidaceae bacterium
TGACGAAAGATATTTTCCTCCATATTATTATGCAGGGAATGACATTTTTGGAGATACCGGGAAGACATATACCTTACTGGCAGAATACGGAGGAAAGCGTGCACATGCAGCAACAAGTATCCCGCCAGGGGTTGGTATAGAAAGCACCAGTTTTCATCTTGCAGAAGACCAGGACAGTCTTGGATATCTGCGGGTTACGTTTTCTGATCCGGGATCACAGAAAAATTACTATCGTATTTTCACAAAACGAAAGAGCAAAGATAAGCGATTTATATCCTCCTTCATTATTGCGCTTAATGATCAGTATTTCAATGGAGAAGAAATAAGTTTCACCATATATCGCCCTCCGGATTCCTTCCTGTCATCTGAAGAAAGTGACTTGTTCTCTGTTGGTGATACGATCATTGTAAAATTAACTACAATGACAAAGCCGGTATACGACTTCTGGAGCGATTACCAGGACGAGGTAATAAGCGCTACGAATCCCTTTGCCTCATCCATGTATGAAATCAATTCAAACATCGAAGGGGACGGGTTGGGAATATGGGCAGGCTACAACAACAGCATTGATACTGTTATTGCAGTCCTGCCAAAAAAGTAAAAATAATTATTGATCACCAGGTCAGGTCAATGATCACCTGACTGGGCATAGGTCTTATAGATATAGATCAATCTACAATTATGCTCGCCTTCCGGGGTGATTGCATTGACCTTTGCACTTCTCGGATAGGAATTTTCAGCATAATCATACTCAAAATTTACTTCATATTGAATCACATCATTATGATCATAAAAGGTCATGCTCCTGATATTATTAAATGGCAGAAGTTGTCTTGCCTTAACAATCTCAGGAACAGTTGCACTGAAATTCAGGTTCACCCTGTCAAGCACATCTATCAGTCCGGATGCTTCAAGTGTATGAAAGAATGGATTTGGATTGGGATCATATGTAATGGTTCCTTCCAAACGTTCAAATGAATCTCCGGGTTCAACAACCTGAATCATGACAGGATTGCCTTTCTCGTCATATTCGAGTACGCGACCCGTGGTGAATGCATCATAGGGGGCCTGGTAGAATTCATTCAGATCCACTACCTTTTGAATATTGGAAATGCCTTTGAAACCGATAGAATCATTCGACTTCAGAAATCCCGTTGATTCTCCGTCGCTAATACTTTTCACCCTGTCTTTCAGATCATACCTGATCGTGTAGGTTCTATTCAATGCAGGATCATCGTCGGAAATTATCTTTAACTCCTTGATGAGTTTCTGTTCGACAAGCAGGTTAGCTTCTTCAAAGCCCTGCTCGATAGATTCACTGCAACTTACCAGGGCCATAGCAAATACCAATGTAGCCAGGCGCATTATTCTGCTGTTCATATTTAACATATTAAGATTAAATAATCATTTCCCGGTGCTTAATCCCAATCTAATAATCTATAAGATCGATATCCAGGTCATAATCACTGTTTAAATCAACGATGATATAATTGAGCTCTTTTATAAAATCATCGAATCCTTCTTCAAAATAAGTCTCAAGGTCTACATATGAACCATCTCCAAATTTGAGCCTTAAATCTACATAATAGTAGTAATCTCCGTCCCAGCGTTCTCTCGGTATAACATAGGCCTCTGCCTCTGCTATCTTTGTATTCGCAGTCTCATCGACAGCCACAATTTGCATATTGTTATTGATAACCGATGCTTCCTGCTCTGCTGCTGTCTTGTCGTCCCAATCAGGATCATCATAGTAATCATCGTAATAAATGAGATTCATTGAATCCACCAGTGCTTTTATGTCACATTCTGCGACCAATGAAATATCATACAAACGAATTTTAGCCTTTCCGGATTGAACAATTTCTTCCGGTTCCTCCAGTTCCTCCCATTCCCGGGTTACCTGTTGCTCTTTATATGTCTGCGTAGCTTCGTCCCATACCCAATCCGTATATGTATCCGTATACGTAACTGTATTTGCATCAATGTTTTCCTGGGTAAAATCGCCCCCGGCGGAACCAGAGAGTTCAATGATCACTTCTGAATCTTTCTTCATTGTTGATGAAGCGGAAACCTCTTTATCATTGTTAGTTACATCTGCTGACAAGGTATAGTTCTCAATGCTGAGATCTGCTGCTATAGCGGAAGGTATCCCGTCATCATTGTATTCGACGGCAAAAGTGAAGCTGATGACAGTTTCATTATCGATGGTCATATCCATGTCGAGCGAAACAGGCAAGTCTCCATCGTATTCACCTTCAAGAGGGTTGCTTATTATCGTGCCTTTATAGTTTGATACCGTTAATACTGCATTATTATTGATTTTGTCATCCTCAGCGGGGAATTTAAATACAACCGCATCAGCATTTGCAACATAATCCCACGCATCGGTGGATCCGTTCCATGAATAAGTCCCGACAACCATGTCCCAGGCTTCCTGGATCGTTTCAGGATCCTCTGCCAATGCACCTGGTGACCTTAGCTCGGTGAACACATCGTGCATTCCACTCTCCCCGGTTTCCAGTCCAGCCAGGACATCCACCAGGCTGTGCACCTTGGACTTCTTTGCATCTTGCGCTTCCAGTGGATCCGCCATATCGAGCCTGATCCCAAATGCGATGATCGCATCCATAACCGAGAGATCTTTCATGTCCCCGATAGCCTGTGCTGCAGAAATAGCAGAATTTTCAACCACTTGTTTGTTCTCTTCAACACTCAGCTCGCTGAATGGCAGATTTGTTTCATCCTTTTTGCAGGAGGACAGTGAAAAAAGAATTGCCGCGGAAGCGACAACCATTACTTTTAGTTTCATAAGTTCTGATTTAATAATTAATTAGGGATTTTACTTAATATTGAGAATTAAGTTACATCTATTTATTTATAATAAGAACATTTACGTGTTAAATTATTACCAATCAACAAAAAGAATAAAGGACTGATTCTTTGGATTGGACCAATGGCGCCGTGATGTATTAGTCCATTTATATTTTTTCAATGAATTAAATCTATTCTGAGGTATAAAAATTGTAGAATATAAATTGGTGTTGCAGATTAAAAGTTTGGTGTAATCGGACAGAAGATAAAATTGGATTTCGCCTGTTTTATTTCCCTGCCAGGTGATTACTCCTTTCTCTGCCAATTTTTATTATTGTACCTTAGGAGGGTCAGGATGACCCCGCCTGCAACCAGGATCCCGAACAACAAAATCTTGTGAAACCGTGTGTAGAATGTGCGCCGTTCGTTGATGCGCAGCCGGGCGCTGATCGCATCATTTGTGGTTCCTGAGCGTTGTTCGATGACATTTCCCTTGCTGTCGATAAATGCCGAGATGCCCTCGTTGGAGGACTTCACAAGGAACCGCCTGTTTTCCACCGCCCGGCAGATTGCAAACCAGTTGAAATGCCTGTAGGCCTTCTTGCTTTTCATCCATCCTTCGTTGAGGATGACTGCCATGAAACCGGAACCGGTATGTTTGATCTCATCGGCCGTGAAAGCGCTGAATGCGGAGCCGTAGCAGATCACCGGGCTGGTGCGAGCTTCTCCTCCACTGAACCCAAAACTGATGTACGAATCATCTGCCGGGGAAAAATTCAGGTCCTCCAGGTTAGGGATCAGTGATACCAGGGGTGCGAAGATCCTGCTTGCCGGCACCAGTTCGCTGAGGGGCACCAATCGTTTCTTGACCTTCATGACAGGTGGACCTTCCGGCCGGATATAGAGTGCCGCATTGTATCTTCTGAAATAGTAATCCTCCTCTTTGTTATGGAGGATCCGGGGGTGGTAACTACCAGGTGCCGGGGCGGGGACTTTCTGGTCTACGATCGCACCGGTGACAACCACGGTTTGTGTTTCTTTGATCAGGTTCCTCCGGATCATTTGCACTGCTTCACTGCTATGGAGATTCCCGGAAAAAAGGTTTCCCGTGAGTGCGTTCTCCGGCCAGAAAATGATATTGAGGTTGGATTGCAGATCCGGTTTTCCAGGATCGAACTTTTGGGCATTCCATTGTGGGAGTTCCTTTTTCGAGGTACGGATGTAATTTTCCAGCAGCACTTCGGGCGCTACTTCATATTTGAAATCGTATACATCCATACTGGTATGTACCGCCACGACATTGATGTCGGTCACGGAGGTTGCATACGGTGCCCGGTAGATAATGAGCGATATCAACACCGGGAATGCCGCTGCCAGGGCCAGGAGTGCAGTGGCAGTTATCCACCGTGATGAAACTTTCGGTGGAATGGAGCTTTGTCTCCGATGAATGCTCACTTTCGATGCATTACCGGATTCGATCTTTAACTCCCTACTGGATTTCACCTTCGATGCCTTACCGGATTTGATCTTTGATTCCCTCCCGGATTTCACTTTCGATGCATTACCGGATTCGATCTTTGATTCTCTACCGAATTCTACTTTCGATTCTTTGCCGGATCCCATCTTCGAATGCCGTCCGATTTCAGTTCCAGATACACGTCCGAATTTTGGGAAGCGAAGCCTTGAAGAAAGCAGGGGTTGCAACAGCAAATAGATCGCATAATTCACCAGGAAGATCCATAATGTTCCACCGATGGTGCCTGTAACGGCATACCATTGGATCATTCCCGGGTAGGCGGCGAGGACGTGTCCCAGGTTCCCGTACGACATCCCCAAAATATTCAGGTCATGCAGTACCTCCATCATCAGCCATGCGGTGACGAAAGCGATAACGGGCGCATTTTTTCGTTTTTTTATTTTGAAAAGAAAAATGAATGCAGCCACAAAGGGCAGCATCATGGTGAACCCCCGGAGCATTGCGATGACAAAATGGGTCGGCGGATTCACGTTCCTGATCCAGTAGGTAGTCAGGTATGCCGAAATAAATACAAACAGGAAGGAGAGGATGACCACCAGGACTTTTTCGTCATAGGAAAAAGTTTGCCTGTCGAAGATCATGAACACAGGAACAAAGGCCAGGAATACGAAGAACACCGTGGCATCTGACTGCCACGAAAGAACCAGGCTGACCGTGCTGATGAGAAACAGCATGATCAGCCTGAATGCTTGTCGGCCTTCTGACATATTTGCTGAACTTTGCTGCGTGCTGGACAATTCTGTTTTTTTGTGAAGTTTCTAAATGATGCACTTTTGAATTCGAATATCTCGTCAATTGACCTGTCTATATCTTCGATCCAGGCTAGAATCTCATGCTTCATAGAGGAGCTTCTTAGTATTGTTGATACTGTCAATAATGTATTTATTCTTAAGTCCTTTTTGTTCCAACAAATCAATCGGTCTTTTTAGCAAGGCTTCCAATGAAAACTTTAGCGCGAAATAATTATCAGCATAATCGATTGGATCATCAGTCTTAAAATCAACCACGAAATCAATATCGCTTTTATCAGAGAAGTCATTGGTTATTACAGATCCAAAAACATATAAATTCCGAACCTTATGATTTTCACAAAGCTCTTTTATTTGATTGGTATATGGTTCTAAATACATCCTATTCCTTTGACATAAAGGTACAAAAAAATGTTCCTTCATAATAGCAGAATCATTTATACAGCGGTCCGTACACCTGGCAGGCCCGGTAATCTGCACCTTCCTTGTCCATTCCGAATGCCGACCAGGCACTTGGACGGAAGATCTTTTCTTCCGGGATATTGTGCATGCAGACCGGTATCCTGAGAATGCTGGCCAGGGACATGAGCTCCGAGCCGATGTGTCCGTATGAGAACGCACCGTGGTTGGCTCCCCAGTTGGCCATTACGGAATAGACATCTTTAAAATTAGGATCCTCACTGAGCCTGGGCACGAACCAGGTCGTCGGCCAGGTGGGGTTGGTCCTTTCCGTAAGGGTCTGGTGCACATCTTCCGGCAGGTCGATGGTCATGCCTTCCGCAATTTGCAGGGCCGGACCGAGTCCTTTGATAATATTGATCCTGCTCATGGTTACCGGCATTCCACCGCGCGTGTCGAAAGTGGATGAAAACCCGCCACCCCTGAAATATTCCGTGATCGCCGGTCCCCAGGTGGTGTTGTCCAGGCATTTTTGTGCTTCATCTTCCGTGATCTCGTACCAGGGTTTCATGGCCGGTTTGCCGTCGATGGTTTGCTGTCCGGTGCCATCCAGGGCACTGGATCCGGAGTTGATCAGGTGAATGAATCCGTTTTTCGCATCCCCTTTCAGATCGAACCCGGTGACCCGCTTGACAGCCTCGGGGCTCCAGTAGGTACGTACATCGCTGAATACCTGGGCCGAACCGGTGAGAAGATGTCCGAACAGCATGGCGACACCATTCAGACTGTCATTTTCCGTAGCCATCATGTAAGGTTGTCGGATCCCGTTCCAGTCGAAGGAAGAGTTGAGGATCGCTTCCATGAAATCGCCGTTCGGGAAGTGGTCGGTCCATTGTCTTTGTCCCTGGAATCCCGCTGCAATGGCATTGTGTCCCATGGCCTCTTCGCCAAATCCCAGTTCCTTCAGTTTGGGATTCCCTGCCATGAGGTCACGCGCAATCAGCGCCATCTTAGCCACGAAAGCCCAATCCTCTTCTTTCTGCGCGTCCGTTCTCCTGTCTTTATCAGGATTATAATCCTTTCCTTCCTTGCAATTTGCCTTCACCCATTTTAATGCCTTTTCAAGTTCTTCCGGATCATATACCTTTCTGTCGATCCTGCGGGTGAATTCCGACATGTCGACCGACTCGCATCGCATGCCCAGGTATTCTTCGAAGAAGGTGGTATCGACAATTGAACCGGCAATGCCCATGGAAACGCTTCCCATGGAGAGGTAAGATTTGCCTTTCATGGTCGAAGCGGCCAGTCCGGCTTTCACGAACGTGAGAATTTTTTCTCTGACATCGGCAGGAACCTCTTTTTCGCCCGCATCCTGCACATCTTTTCCATAGATACCAAATGCAGGAAGTCCTTTCTGGTTATGCCCTGCCAGTGCAGCTGCCAGGTAGACGGCACCGGGACGTTCGGTTCCATTGAATCCCCAGATGGCTTTCGGGATCAGCGGATCCATGTCAATGGTCTCCGCACCATAGCACCAGCATGGGGTTACCGTAAGACTCACCCCAACGCCCTCACGGGCAAATTTTTCTGCGGTGGCAGCAGCCTCTGCCACGCCGCCGATGGTGGTATCAGCGATCACACATTCCACCCTGGAGCCGTCGGCATGTTTCAGTGCATTGCTGATCAGTTCAGCAGCAGTTTCTGCCATCTGCATGGTTTGTTCTTCGAGCGATTCACGTACCCCTTCCATACGTCCGTCGATCGCGGGCCTGATGCCTACCTTTGGGTTCTGTCCGATGAGTCTGTTGTTGGTCATGTTTACTATTCTTTAAATGAAAAATTACGTTGCATTATTGCGAGGCCTGTGCTTTGCATCCCTTCATCACCTTATTCAGGGAAACAATGTGATGCTTTAATTTCCTGAGAATGTGATGCATTGCAGCCTCACGCATATCGTTTGAATTGTTGCATATTCAAATCGTCCCCTAAAGTAATAAAAACAAAGTATTCTCAATTGGAGCAGTTCATGAATTTTTGGATAAGCTGAACATTTCATGACAACAGGGTCAGTTTCCTGTGGTATAGGGTCAGGTTCCATGGGTATTATGCGGGCGTTATCACGGATCATCCCTGTATACCGGTTCCTGCAGAACCACTTAAAAAATGGGTTGATTGAAGAGTTGGTTCGATAAAACGACAATTTTAAATGATGAATTGCACATACTGAATGATGAAGGTTGGTTTTTTGTTAGGTGAAATAATTTTCTTGTGTGGTAATTTCATTTTGAAATTCATGCAAGATCATTTTTGGGTTACCAAAGAAAACGGTCTTTTTTATGCGAAAATAGCTCATTTGGTTTAAGGAGTTGAAATACAATGTTTTGAATGGATGTTGGCAGATTTTTCCTGCAGGTCATTATATCGTCTTTTATAAGTGTAAGTGACAGGTATACAGCACGTAGCGCATTTGGGTTAGTAAGAGAATATTAGCAAGTAAAAAATACTTCAAAAATATGTTTGTCAAAAAGAATTAACCATTCATAAATAGGAGCGGTATTAGATGGTGAACACCCTTTACAAATCGGAGTGTTCTGCGTATTTTTATAATTCCGCTTCCTGAATTTTTTTCGCACATCGAAAAATGATTTTTCGATGGACGGATGAAAGCCGGGAAGCTTAAATAATTCAGGATGGACAAAACGAACGCAGGGAACCACCCACGTAGTTACGATAAAATATTTGCTATGGAAATTTTCAGGAGTACCAGGAAGTTCATGATGAGGACGATGCTTGTCATGGGATTTGTATTGACCACCACTGCAGCAGTGGCGCAACCTGACTGGAGTGTTAACATTAATGATTACGAATACTCAACTGAAGTAAACGCAGTTGTGATCTTCGGGGGTGTGGATATGGACAGCGGCACCCTGGGGGCATTTATCAATGGAGAATGTCGGGGTGTAACCTCGGTGGCAGACAATGTAAATCCATCCAACCGGTATATTTTTTCATTTTTTGCATATAGTGATGACATCATCGGAGATACCGTTCGCTTCATGTTTTATAATGACGACGACCTCACGACCTATGCCGTTTTTGAGTATGGAATCTTCGAAAGTAATGATACGATCGGCAGCCTGGTTGATCCCATTGATCTGCGTGTATACCTGGATACTGAAAGTCCCTCGGTAACTTTTTGTCCGGGAAATATTACCGTTTCGAATGACCCGGGAATTTGCGGTGCCGTGGTGAGTTATACGGAACCTGTGTTCGCTGATAATGCGCTGGGAACCGGGATTTCCGGTGTGATGACCGCTGGATTCGCCAGTGAATCGGATTTTCCGGTTGGAACAACAACTGTAACATACGAATATACCGATGAGTCGGGGAACGGTCCTGCCTCCTGTTCGTTTGATGTAATAGTGGAAGACACAGAAGCACCTGATCCCGATGTTGCTGTCTTATCTGATATTAACGCTGAATGTGAGGTCTCTTCGCTGACAGCGCCTACAGCAACGGATAATTGCGATGGCCAGGTCACCGGTACCCATGATGCATCGCTTCCCATTACTACCCAGGGAACGACGGTTGTAACGTGGACCTTTACGGATGGTGCCGGGAATTCTTCAACACAGACCCAGAATGTAGTGCTCGATGATGTTACAGATCCTATTCCGGATGTAACAACACTTCCCGACATCAATGAGGCCTGTGAAGCTACCCCGACCGCTCCCACAGCGACCGATAATTGTGTCGGTCAGGTTACCGCAACAACCACGACTGCATTTCCCATCACTGCACAGGGTCTGACAGTTATTACCTGGACCTACGATGACGGGAATGGGAATACAGCGACGCAAACACAAAATGTGAATCTTGCTGATACGGATGCTCCTGTTCCGGATATCACAACACTTGCAGATGTCACTGCACAGTGCGAGGTAAACAGTCTTACAGCTCCAACAGCAACGGACAATTGTGCCGGTGAGGTCACGGGAACACACGATGCAACTTTTCCAATTACGACCCAGGGCACTACGGTTGTCACCTGGACGTATGACGATGGCAATGGGAATACATCTACCCAGCAACAAGATGTTGTGATTGATGATACAACGGATCCTACAATTACCGCACCTGGCGCAGTGACAGAAGACAGTGATCCTGGCGTATGCGGTACGGCCCTTGCCAATGTCACCCTTGGCACTCCGGTAACGGATGACAACTGTGGTGTTGCCACCGTGACCAATGATGCACCTGCAGTGTTCCCGGTAGGAA
>CAYOSB010000147.1:0-2503 GCA_964406495.1 uncultured Bacteroidaceae bacterium
GTGCTCGGGCTCCTACGCTAAAGCTACGGCGACAGCGTGCGAACCTTCATCAATATGCCTTTAAGCTTCGTTCTAAATAAACATGTTCTTTTGTCATTGCTCCGCTGAAATTAAAATGCTCAATGATGAAGGTTTCATAGACCGGATATTTTTAGATGATCCTTGTATTCAGATTCCCACCAAAATACTAATTTACCAAGTACAAACTTCGTGCAAAAGGTATGAAGAAATCAACAGGCTGGTGGTCATTGGTCTATGGTCCTGTGAAAAACCAGTGCACACCAATCATTCTCCCTGAACTGATCCCTGTTCTCAAATCCGGCATTTTCAGCGGCGACAACCAGGGTCTCCCGGTCCTGCAACATAATCCCGGAAAGAACAAGGACTCCCCCGGGTATCAAAAGCTGACTGAACCTGAACATAGATTCGAGAAGTACATTCCGGTTGATATTTGCGAGGAGAATATCAAAAACTGCATTCCCCAATGCCCCTGCGTCTCCTTGTTTGAGGACAATGTTACTGCATTTATTTTGCTCCACATTGTCGTGCGCGTTCCGCACCGCCCAGGGATCAATATCCACTGCCACTATTGCTTCAGCCTGCAATCGGGAGGCCAGGACACTTAACACAGCGGTCCCGCATCCCAGGTCCGCCACCTTCTTGCCGCTAAAAGAAAATTCTTTCATTGCCCGGATCATCAGGCGGGTGGTTTCGTGATGACCCGTGCCAAAAGACATTTTCGGATCAATAATGATTTCATGCTGAAAGCCTTCGTCCTTTTCATGAAAAGAAGCACTTATGCGGACAAAATCATCAATCTCAATGGGCTGAAAATCGTGTTCCCATTTCGCATTCCAATTGATATCAGGAAGTATCCTGCTGGTGTATCTGATCCTGTTTGCCACACCGGCCTGCTTCAGCAGCTCCTCAAGCAGGGCCTCATCTTTTTTTGATTCAGGCAAACAGGCAATCAACTGATTGCCTGCTTCCTGGAATCCTTCATATCCATTTGCATTCAGAAATGCAATAAGTATATCAGCTTCTGCAGCATCAACAGGCAACGAAAAGGTATATTCAATGAATTTCATTAACACATCTGCCTCACATGTCACACCTAAGCATAGGCGTTCACGATCTGGATAAAGTCTTCAGCTTTGAGGGATGCACCACCGATCAGGCCGCCATCCACATCCGGATTGGCAAATAATTCTGCAGCATTGGAGGGTTTACAACTTCCACCATACAACAGTGGTGTCGCATCAGCAACCTCTTGATCAAAGAGTTCGGCAAGCAAATCACGTATAAATTTATGCATCTCCTGTGCCTGTTCAGGGGAAGCAGTAACCCCAGTACCAATCGCCCAGACCGGTTCATAAGCCACAATCACATGCTTCATATCAGCGGATGAAAGTCCCTGAAGACCGACCTTGATCTGCTCCCTGATCACATCGAACAGCTGACCTTCTTCGCGCTCTTCCAATGACTCACCACAGCAAAATATTGGGGAAAGCCCCTTTGATAATGCCAGTTGTACTTTTTTGTTCAGTATCTCGTTATCCTCATGATAATAGGATCTTCTCTCTGAATGTCCGATAATCACATATTCCACACCCGCAGTTTTCAGCATATCCGGTGATACTTCTCCCGTATAAGCGCCACTCTCCTCTGAGGAACAATTTTGCGCTGCAAGCTTTACTTCACTGATCACCTCACGTACCTTTGCCAGGTGGGTAAATGGTGGAGCAATGATCATCAATGCATCACTTGTCTTCTCCTTTGCGGAAGCCTCAACTGCCCTGGCAAGTTCAAGTCCTTCATGCAAATCTGTATTCATTTTCCAATTTCCTGCAACAATTTTCTGTCTCATGATCGCTTATTGATTTTTGTTTAAAAATAATTAAAGTCTAAAGATAAGAATAATTCATCGCGGTTGCATTCAGAAGCTGCTTCAAAGTTGGCGCACACGCGGATCGAGTATAGAATATGAAATATCCACCAGGATATTCACAACCACAAATATTGATGCAATGGTAATCACTGCCCCCAATACCACTGGCATGTCATATTGGTTCAGTGCATTGACAATGAGGTACCCCAATCCCTTCCAACCGAAAATGTATTCCACAAATACTACTCCCGCCATAAGAGAAGCAAACCAACCGCTGACAGCAGTTACAATGGGGTTCATGGAGTTGCGCATGGCATGCCTGAAAATGATCCTGGAAAATTGCAGTCCCTTTGCCCTGGCGGTCCTGATATAATCCTGTCCCAGCACATCCAGCATGGCGTTTCGGGAAAGCTGTATAATGATTGAAAGCGGCCTGATGCCCAGGGTAAGGGCAGGCAGCAAAAGGTTTTTTAACTGTAGCACCCGTCCGTTTCCCATGTCATCTATCTCATAGATATTACCCGTAAGGTTCAGGTGCGTGACATCGGCCAGGACGAAAGCAAAGAACCAGCCAAAAAGTATGGCCGTAAAAAATGACGGTAGTGATACCCCAAT
>CAYOSB010000147.1:2513-5598 GCA_964406495.1 uncultured Bacteroidaceae bacterium
TGATCAGGGCGACGCGGTCGAAAAGACTGTCTTTCCAGATTGCGCAGAGGATCCCGGCAAAGAGCCCGATCACAAAGGCAAATGCGATCGAGGTCAATGCGAGCAGAAAAGTAGTGGGCAGTACATCCCCGATCATGCTTGTCACGGTCCTGCGATTTTGGTAGCTCATCCCGAGGTACGGCGGTTTCAGGACCAGCGAATGCCGGCTTCCCCTGATCAGCTCGGCAGCCTGAGGATAACGCTGCTCGTCAAAATAAAAATAATGTCCGGGATTCGCATTGTTATGGATGGATAATGGGGACAGGTCATTCAGGTACCTGGCATATTGGAGTCCCATTTTCCTGTCCAGTCCCAGCTCCTTCCGGATCATCTCCACGGTCTGCATATCCGCACGCTGACCCAGCATCATTCGTGCCGGATCGCCGGGCAATACATTGAACAGAAAGAAGACCAGGGTGACAACACCCCAGAGCACCAGGAGCCCGTAAAAGAATTTACCGAGGATCTTTTTAGCCACGATAGTCTGCGTTCTTCGATGGAATAAATTGCGCAAGAAAGATGATCAGGAAAACAGAGAGTGCAAAAATGATCCATGTTCTCAGATCGGCACGTTTCATATGCTGTTCCATAATCATCGGCCGGGCGGTCCTGCCAAAGTCGATCATTTCCCAGTTCATATCATCCAGGTAGCCTTCCTCCATAAGCATCATGATCTCAGGATCCTGCTCTTCGGAGTATTGCCGGATCATTTCAGGCCAGCTTGCTTTCCAGGCCTCCATGGGTGGAAAATCCTGCCATGACCATTTCCCGACGATTGTACCGTCTTTCAGCATCAGGAACCCGGGATTGGAACGAACCACTGTTTTCAGCATGGTCTCATCTCCTGAATAAAATTTATATTCGATGCCATGTGCGTTGATAACATCTTCAAGAGCTTTGCCAGCCGAAGCTGTCACCGGAACAAACCTGAAATCTGCAGAAAATTTTTCCATACCGGCCCATGCATTTACTGCAGACAGCACATCACTCTCAGCCTTTTCGAGGTTGTAACTTATCATCATAAGTGTATACCCATCGAAAGAAAGAAGCGCATCCGTAAAGTCGAATCCTTCCGGGTCCATGATCCCAAAATCATGGATCGGGGGTTCATAGCCCTTACTGATCAATTTCGACTCACTGGTAACAAATACATAGCGTGATGTGTCCCGGGGAAAATTCTCCAGGGTAAATTCCTCTGTTTCCCCGGTCTCCAGGTTCCTGTAATAGAGCTGTGTTTCATATTCATCCATTGGGGCCCCCTCCGGAATTTCCATTTCTCCGGGTATATAGGTTCCGACATCATAAGGACGAAAATCCAGCGCCGGAAGATTACGAAGTGCACTGAGCGAAAGCAATGTGCTTCCTGTAAACAGGATCAGGATCAGGAATACTTCAAGACCGGTTGAATGGACGTTCTCTGCCCTTTTTGCCGATCTGAACAGGATCAGCACGAAGACCATGAAGACGACGTTTTTAAAGAAAGTCTGCCAGTTCGTCATTACGATCGCATCCCCAAAGCAGCCGCAATCCGATACCGGGTTGGTCAGGGCCAGGATAAACGTGAGCACCGTGAAGAAAACCATGAATATAAGCAATACCCGGTAGGTACGCTTCTTCTGGTAGCCCAGGATCAATACCAATCCAAGCACGAGTTCGAATGCTGCAAGCAGGATTCCAAGAGGAAGGCTCAGCGGATCAAGCCATTCGATACCAAACGCATGGAAATAATCTGAAAATTTATAGGATGATCCGAGTGGATCAATTGCCTTTACAAATCCACTGAATATAAACAATCCTCCAAGTAAAAGTCTGCTTATAAACCTGATTGCTCTCATAAATAATACTTTTTATAACCCGGTCACGCGGATCAGGTCGTTAAAAATTGCTTCAGGCGATTTCATCTTTCCCTGCTCGTCGGCACAGTTAACAATATTCAGATCACCCAGCCGGGTACAGATCGAATGGTATACCTCCCTGACCCTTTCCTGGAATGAAAGATCATTTTCATGAATATCCTGTCTGCCATTCAGGTATTGCCGGTCCTCCCCGCTTCGGTGCCCGGACAGCCGTTCCTTTGTAAAATCGAAAGGAACATCTAAAAAAATATTCATATCCGGAACAGGTAACATGTGTTCCCTGTATTCCAACTCCATGATCCAATCGGCAAGCCTGTTCTGTTCCTGAAAATCATTGAGTTTGGCACATTGAAAAGCAATATTGGAGTATACATACCGGTCTACGATCACCAGGTAATCCTGTTCCATCCACTGTTCCATAACCGACCTCGCATCTTTACGGTCCCCTGCAAATATGAGTGCTACCAGGTAAGGATCCACCTGGTCGTTGGTGCCCATCTCTCCCCTCAGGAAGCGTGCGATCAACTTGCCATACACTCCTTCTTCAAGACGCGGGAAATGCAGGTAACGATATTTGACCTCACTGTGCTCCAGGTGTGTACGCAGCATCTCCACCTGTGTTGATTTTCCAGATCCGTCCAATCCTTCTATAACGAGGAATCTCATTATTGCTTTTCGGTTGAATATAAATTATTTTTACTTAATTTGTCATCGTTTTTCCCATGACATCATGCCTGAAAACATCGCTAAAGATACATTTTTTTCGAAGAACCGCAGTCTCAATTGCAGGGGCAGGTTATTGAATTTGGAATCACCCAAAATCATGGGTATCCTGAATGTAACGCCAGACTCATTCTTCGATGGAGGGGTATATAATGATCCCACAGCTGCGCTGCACCGGGTGCGGGAAATGGTAAACGAAGGTGCCGATATTATTGACATCGGGGCAGTATCTTCCAGGCCCGGTGCCGGACTGATGGAAACTGGTGAAGAAATTGCCAGGCTCGAACCTGTGTTGCAACTGGTGCGTGACGAATTCCCCGACCTGGTCCTTTCCGTTGACACATACAACGCTGGTGTCGCAAAAGTGGCAGTAACAGATTTTAAAGTGGACATCATCAATGATATCTCCGCCGGCGAACTTGATTCTGAGATGATTCCACTGGTTGCGAAACTGAATGTTCCCTACA
>CAYOSB010000147.1:5608-9762 GCA_964406495.1 uncultured Bacteroidaceae bacterium
TGCACATGAAAGGGGTCCCCGGAGACATGCAGGACAACCCGGTGTATCATAATGTTACAGACGAGATCATTCAATATTTTTCCCGGAAAATCCATCTTTTGCACAACAAGGGGATATCAGATGTATTGCTTGATCCGGGCTTTGGATTCGGCAAGACCATGGATCACAATTATGAACTGCTCAGCCAGATAAGTGCCTTTCAAATGTTCGAACTGCCTGTCGTTGCAGGAGTATCGAGAAAATCAATGATCTACAAGCTCCTGGAATCATCCAGCGAAGAAGCGCTGAATGGTACAACGGCAGTCCACATGCTGCTCCTGCAGGGAGGGGTGAATATCATCAGGGTGCACGATGTCAGGGAAGCAAAGGAGGCTGTCACTATTTTCAACCAGGCGGTGCGTAAATTTCGCTGACTGCTTTCCACATCTTTTTGTACATTTGTTCAGGAATGTTATCATTATTCATTCATATCAGGCTGCTGGATATCATCGATATTCTACTGGTTGCCGTTTTGCTCTACCAGCTCTATTTGCTGGTCAGGGGAACTGTTGCATTGAACATCATCATCGTGATCGCCGTCATCTACATTTTCTGGTGGGTCACGCGGGCCTTACAGATGGAATTGCTCAGTTCGATTATCGGACAGGTGATCGGTGTGGGTGTCATTGCACTGATCATTGTCTTCCAGCAGGAAATCCGCCGGTTCCTGATCTACATGGGGTCCCGGTATGTGGATGGCAATATGATCAGCCTGGACCGCATATTTAACATGCGTTTTGAGGCCAAACCAAAGATTCCTATCAAATCGGTACTCAAGGCCGTGATGCAGATGTCGCAGACCAAGACCGGTGCACTGATTGTAATCCGCAGGAAATCGAACCTGAAGATGTACACTGAATCGGCCGAAATCCTGAACAGTGCCACATCCAGCAGGCTCATCACAAGTATATTCAATAAGACGGGCCCCCTGCATGACGGTGCGCTGGTGATGGACCGCGACCAGCTGGTGGCGGCAAGGGTGATCCTTCCTGTAACCGACAAACCTGATCTTCCACCGGAATATGGGCTCAGGCACCGGGCCGCTCTGGGTATCTCTGAAGTGACCGATTCGCTTGTGATCGTGGTTTCGGAAGAGACAGGACAGATCTCCATTGCTGAAAACGGCATTCTTCAGAAAAATATTGGCATCAAAGTGCTGACGCAAAAGCTGGAAGACGAATTCGGCGATAAAACGCAGTAGTATTTGATGTCCATTTCAATGTGTAGCCAGGCCGATTCCTGATGTCAAACTGCGCCCATCCCTATTTTTTTTTACTGAACAGAAAAGAGGCCTTATTTTCCTGACCCTTTCTCAATCGCTTTATATTCTTTCTATGTGTAATGATGAGCAGGATTGCTGCTATCATCGAAAAAATCCATAGTGAAATATAAGGTGATCGAAACACCAGAATCACCCACACCGGGAACGTAATCCCGGCAGAAATGGAACCCACTGAAACATATTGTGTAAGCAGCAGTACCAGGATAAATATTCCAAGAGCTGCAGCTGTTGCTGCCGGATGAAGGGCAAAGCATACTCCGCCGATGGTGGCTACGCCTTTTCCTCCCCTGAAACCTGCCAGCACCGGAAAGATATGACCGATCACTGCCAGGATTCCCAGTGCAATAGACAGGACCATGAATAGCTCCTCCCCTGTCTCAACATCCGGTTGAATTTTCAACAGGCTGACAGCCGCCCAGCCTTTCAGCATATCGACAAGCAATACCGGCACTCCGGTTTTGACGCCGAGTACACGCATAACGTTGGTAGCTCCGGCATTTCCGCTCCCATGCATGCGCACATCGATGCCGTGAAAAATGCGCCCTGTCCAGACAGCCGTTGGCAAGGAACCCAGCAGATAAGCCAAAGGTGCCATCCATGCAAGAAAAATGAATGATGTATGCACTTCCTCCATGGGATCAGATCACAGGTCCCGCGACCTGCTCAAGTCGGAGCCCCTCTTCATTATCTGTAAACTGCTTGAAATTATTGATAAACTTTGATGCCAGGTCCCTGGCTTTCCTTTCCCACTCCGCAGGATCCTCATAAGTGTCGCGCGGATCAAGAATTGCATCGTCAACACCCTCCAGGGATCGTGGAACTTCCAGGTTGAAAAAGGGAATCACTTTGGTCTCTGCATGGTCGATATTTCCATTCAGGATGGCGTCAATGATCCCGCGGGTATCCTTGATCGATATCCTTTTCCCTGTGCCATTCCAGCCCGTATTCACCAGGTATGCCGTTGAACCTGCTGCTTTCATTCGTTTCACCAGCACTTCTCCGTATTTTGTAGGGTGCAGGGTCAGAAAGGCCGCGCCAAAACAAGCTGAGAAGGCAGGCACAGGCTCAGTAATTCCCAACTCTGTTCCTGCAAGCTTTGCCGTAAACCCGGATAAGAAATGATATTTCGTCTGGTCCGGTGTAAGTTTCGATACCGGTGGCATCACCCCAAAAGCATCAGCAGTCAGAAAGATCACTCGTTTTGCATGACCCGCCCTTGAAACAGGTTTGACGATATTGTCGATATGGTAGATCGGGTAAGATACACGCGTATTCTCCGTGATCGAACCGTCGTCGAAATCCACCTTCCCCTCCGCATCCACGGATACATTTTCCAGCAATGCATCCCTCCGGATGGCATGATAGATATCCGGTTCATTCTCCTCGCTTAAATGGATGGTCTTGGCATAACATCCACCCTCAAAATTGAAGATGCCATCGTCATCCCAGCCATGTTCATCGTCTCCGATCAATGCCCTTTTCGGATCTGTAGAGAGGGTCGTTTTCCCTGTTCCGGAAAGGCCAAAAAAGATGGCTGTTTCCCCATCTTCACCCACATTCGCTGAGCAATGCATGGCAGCAATGCCGCGCAATGGCAGGTAATAGTTCATGATTGAAAAGATCCCCTTTTTCATCTCTCCACCATACCAGGATCCCCCGATCACTCCCATCCGCTCCGTCAGGTTAAAGAAAACAAAGACTTCGGAATGCAGCCCCTGTTCCTTCCAGTCGGGATTGGTTGTTTTTGCAGCATTCAGCATAACGAAATCGGGTTCGAATGCAGCCAGCTCCTCGTCGCCTGGCCTGATGAACATATTTTTAACAAAATGCGCCTGCCATGCCACCTCCATGATGAAGCGTACCCTGAGCCGGCTATCTTTATTGGCCCCGCAGTAGGCATCCATTACAAAGATCCGCTTGTTTGAAAGCTGTTTTGATGCAAGTTTGTATCCTTCATTCCATACCTCCTGACTGATGGGTTTATTATCAGAAGTTTTTGCTGTGTCGGATTTCCACCAAACGGTATCGCGCGTTGTATCATCCATCACAATATATTTGTCCTTGGGCGATCTGCCGGTAAAGATGCCTGTATCTACTTTCACGGCACCGAACTCAGATTCTACGCCCCTCTCATATCCTTTAAGGTCCTCGCGTAACTCGTCATCATAGAGTTCTTCATAGGAAGGATTGTGCAGTATTTCCGGATTACCGGTTATTCCATACTGCTCCAGGTTGAGGTCAACAGTTTTTTTGGTCATAATAAATTCTTTTGGGTAAGTATCTTGCTGAGAAATCCCAGCTTGAATTGGGTTCTATCTTACCAAAGATCAAAAAAAAAGCAGTAAAAACAAAGTTCTACTGCTTTTTAAAAGAGATTATGCTGTATCTATCTTTCATATTTGATCGAGGCCTGCGCTGCAGCAAGGCGTGCGATCGGCACCCTGAAAGGTGAACAGCTAACGTAGTTCATGCCTACCTTGTAACAGAATTCCACAGAGCTCGGATCTCCGCCATGCTCACCACAGATACCTACCTTCAGATCAGCATTGGTGGTGCGGCCCTTGTTAGTTCCGATCTCCACGAGCTGACCGATACCTTCCTGGTCGAGTGCCTGGAACGGATCTACTTTCAGGATCCCTTTCTTGATATAGATCGGCAGGAATTTGCCGGCATCATCCCGTGAATAACCAAAGCCCATCTGCGTCAGGTCGTTGGTTCCGAATGAGAAGAATTCAGCATGTTTTGCAATCTCATCAGCTGTAAGTGCTGCCCTGGGAATCCATCAGTTCGAAGGCTTTGACATCATCGACGGATTTTAGCAGAAATTTAGCCT
>CAYOSB010000148.1:0-9679 GCA_964406495.1 uncultured Bacteroidaceae bacterium
GGCACGTGGATTCTCATTCCAGAAGATCTGCAATCCCTTGCCACCATCTTCATTCCCCTCAGATTCGGCATCGGTGAGTGTCAACCCATAGTCCCACACCTGGTCCTCAAATTCGGGCGCGGCCACAACTACAACATTCTTGATCCTGCCATCCTCGGCACTCTCATAGGAAAGCGTTTTGATGCGGTCAATATCATAGACGCTGATGGTCCGGATGATGCCCTCGACGATCTCTCCGGCAGATTCCCCGACACCGATAAAGAATCTCAGGTGACTGTACACATGATTGCCTTTCATGGTATCAATGGCCACACTCTTTTTTGTTGATACATCCTGGGATAGTGCAGTTGGAATATCTACAGAAAATTTTTCAGGAAGGATTCCGTTATCTTCTCCCCCTGTAAACGGATCTGTTTCACATGCAGTGAAAAATAAAGTACCTGTCATAAATACGACGAACGAAATGAAACTTAACTTTTTCATGATTTCTGATTTTTAGTTATTAATTTTGATCTTGTTTTTTGCGTTTTCTCGTGTTCAGTAATAGCACACAGTCACCCACAGGTTACCCCTATCCTGTTCCGGAAAAAATTTCAATAATTATTGTGGGAAGTCAACTATATGTTGATTTTCAATTGATTACAACTGATGTAATTTATGTTTGTACTGTTGAAGGTTTTACCATGATCCGCCACCAGTACCAGGCCGGTCGGAGAACCGGACCCGGATGATCGGGTAAGATAACATGGTTGATAGGAAAGAATAACCTCGCCTAACAGGTACCGGACCTGGATGATCGGGTAAGATAACATGGTTGATAGGTAACACAAACAGGCCGAACAGGTAACCGGACCAAACCGAACAGCGGATCGTAAAGTTCTTCTAAAGAATATTGGCAGCAATGTTTCAGGGGTTGAATACAATCGTATCGCGCAGCACAGAGGTAGCTGCAAAATAACCGATGGCACCACGTGAAAGATTGGTAAACGGATCCCCAGGCTTCACATCGAACAATCCCCCGTTCCACACGGTCTCCGACAACATTCCACGCAGAAATTCTGCATAACCGTCAGAGAGCGATTCCTTGGTGATGACCACATGGGTTCCGGGTGGAAAGAACACCCGGTCCTGCGCCGGAGAAAAGAGTTCGTTCACATCCACGGTCAGGGCATCAAAAAAGTACCCATAGACCACCGCGTGGTTCCGGTCATCGGGAAGGGTATCGTATCCCGGGAGGTGTGACCAGTCCATTTCGAGCTTCATCATGGAGGGCGCATCGCTGCCTGTAAAACGTAATTCGTAAAGCGGTGGATTCTGCCTCACCTGGTAGTAGGTCGGGAAACGGACCGGGGTCACGGCTTCCATCCGTGCAATTGCAGTACACTCAAAATCATTCACCCGGACCAGCAGCATATAGGTCTTGTTCACCACACCCTGCACATTTTCAGCAGTAAGGTAAATCCCTGACCTGGCAGGATCTTCCCGCAGGGTGATGATGGTGTCACCATCTGACAGATACACCTCAGCGCCGGAGACCGGTCGCGGCGTGCCATTGATCTCATATACAGGAAGGGACAATTTCACCTCGTGGGCACGGCGTTCATTGGTGATCTTTGCTTCCACCACCAGGCGCAGTGTATTTTCGTATTCCAGTTCCCAGTCTACCTTCTCCTGGCAGGACTGGATCATCAACATGCTGAAAAGGAATGGGAGTAACACATATGTAACGCGAGGTAAATTAAAAGATACAGTGCCGGTACGGGCAGCACGATCAGGCCCTGCGTCTGCCCGAAGGCCTGTTCGGTCAACACACAGCTGCGCAGTGGTATTCAAGAATGAAAAGAAACTGCGCAAACGCTGCTTGCACGTATTGATCTTCGGCGGCACCTGAAATTGAATCAGCCGCATCGTGTTGCTGCGGTATAGTTGTTGAATGATATGATGCAGTTTTCTCTTCATCTTAAAAACTGAAATGGTAACTGACAGACGGAATGATACTGTACAGGTAAAATTGTGTCGGGATCAGCTCGGGTGTGGTATAGAAATTATAGGGGGTGACCAGCTGGTCAAACTGGTTCTCGATCTTATTGAAATGAATGGCCACGGGGTTTTTCCGTCCATACAGATTGTATACCGAAAAGATCAGCTCATGGTCGAATCTCCCCTCCTTCTTCCGGAGGTCCCAGTTGAGTGCCACATCCAACCGGTGGTAATCAGGTAACCGGTCGTTGTTTCTTTTAAAATAAATGGGTACCTGTATGTTCTCATAATAATAGAATGCGGTTGGTGCTGTAAAGGGCGAACCGGTCATATAAACAAAATTGGCCGACAACTCGAGCCGGGGCCGCAACCGGTAAGAAAAGAAAACCGAGAAGTCGTGCGGCCGGTCGCCATAAGAGGGATAGGGATTCCCGCTGTTGATACCATCGATGGTATACAGGGATCGCGACCAGGTATAGGAAAGCCAACCGTTGAGCCTTCCTGATTTCCTCGACAGCATGGTCTCAATGCCATATGCATTTCCTGTTCCAAATCGCAATTCATTCTCAATGAACGGATTCATCAGTAGCTGTGCATGATCACGGTAATCGATCTGGTTGCGCATGTATTTATAATATACCTCAGATTCCAGCTTCAGGCCATGCTCGCCGATCCGGTGCATATATCCCAGGGTCAGCTGGTCGGCACGCTGCGGCTGGATTTGTGGACCACTCGGCAGCCAGACTTCCAAAGTGGAAAAAGGACTGATAGAGTTGGTAATCAGGTGCTCGAACTGGCTGGTCCGGCTGTAACTGAACTGCAACAGGTCAGTGTTGTCGCATTCATAGACCAGCGCAAGGCGGGGGTCTCCTGTGACATAGGTATGATAGATCTGTCCGGCAGCAAAATGTGCCGAATCCGGCCGGTTGTCCTCAAAACTGTATTCCACCGCCGGCCCGATATTGTTCCAGGCAGTAAGACGAAAACCAACCCTGAGCGAAACCTTTTCAGTCAGGAGCAACTGGTTGCTGAAATAGAGATTGCTCTCATTGGCACTGCGCGTGGAGATCTCAAAGGGAAGCGGCAATACCTGGTTGTTGCGGTAAAAATTTCCCGGGTTCATGAAATGTTGGGCGATCCGTGCCCCGAACCTGAAGGTATTCGACGGGGAAATGTACCAGGTAAAGTCACTTTTAAGACTGAAGTTATCGATGTGTGCGTTCCAGTAATCACCATTCTCGATATTTGTTTTCAGGAAGTAATCGTAACGGCTGGCATACAGGGTGGTATTGGAAAAGAGCTGATCGGAGAAAAGGTGGTTCCATCGCAACGTGGCAGCTGCATTCTGCCAGTTGATCCCGTTGATGCCCCCCGCGCCGGATGCCACCTCAAAATTATCTTCACTGTTGTATATTGAAAAATAGACCCTGTTACGGTCATTGATCCTGTAATTGACCTTGAAATGAAGATCTGAAAAATGCAGGTCCTGCAGATCGCTGTTCGCACGCTGCAGTGGTTTCAGAAAATAGGACCGCCGGCCTGAAATAAAATATGAAATATGATCCTTCCAGACCGGGCCTTCGATGGAGAGGCGTGACGAGAGCAACCCAAAACTGCCATCCATTCCGAAGCGTTGCATGTTCCCGTCTTTGGTCCGTATGTCCACCAGCGAGGAGAGCCGCCCGCCGTATTTAGCGGGAAAATCGCCTTTGTACACCTGGATATCCTTCACCGCATCCGGGACAATGGTGGAGAAAAGTCCCAGCATATGCGTCGGATTGTAGATCGGCGCCTCATCTATGGTCACCAGGTTCTGGTCTCGGCTTCCCCCTCGAACGTAAAAGATCGTTGAACCATCTCCAAAAAACTTGATGCCCGGGATCGCCGAAAGCGATTTAAGCACATCCTTCTCCCCGAAAAGTGCCGGCATTTTGCGCACCGCAGATGGACGCACCTTCTGCTCCGAGCTCCTGGCCGTCTGCAGGGTCTCCACATCATCATCCGCATACACCACTACCTCTGAGAGTTCCTGTCGCTGTTTCCGGAGGGCGAAATCCAGCGACTGATCCTTCCCCGTCAACGCCTTCAGCTGGCTCCTGAAACCCACATAGGTGCAGACCAAAGAATCAAAACTGCCCTCCAACGTAAGGGAATAAAAGCCATAATCGTTGGATATAGTTCCCACGGACGATCCCGCTACCGCGATCGTGGCACCAATCAACACCTCTCCACTGGATACGTCCCTGATATGGCCACTTACCGTATACCTCCGTACAACAAGGTCCTCCGGAGCATCACCCCCTTCCCTCACCTGGCTGCGTCGCTGTTTTTTCAGCACGATCTGCTTCTCAACCAGTACAAACCGGATATTATTTTCGGGGAACAAGGTGCTCAGCGCTGTTTCCAGGATGACCTGGTCCAGGTGCACCGATATGAGTGCCCTGTCATCGATCAACCTGCTGCCATATGAAAAAGTCAACCCGGTTGCATCCTCAATTCCATCCAGAACGGTGCGTACCGGAACATCTTCGTAATGAAGGGTAATGGGCTGATCCTGGGCTGGCAACCGGAGGAGCACCGCGAAAGTCAGCAGTAGCACAATAAAAATATGTGGTCGCCTGTCAGTCATTTAGCAAACAAATGGTTAATTGCATCCTTCCCCGGAAAGAACAACCGTACCTCCTATGCGCTCCGCCTGGAGATCCAGCGTACTGGTGATCACATTCAGCACAGCACCCAGTTCCTGGTTTTGAAAAGAGACAGTGATGGGACAGGCTGCAAGCGAGTCATTTGCAAGTCGCACCTGGGTTTGATACACATGACTGATCACCTTTACGACTTCGCCAAGTGGCGTCTCCGAAAACACCATCTCCCTGGTTTTCCAGGCCGTTGCATTGGGATCAGCACTGCTGAGGATCTCCAGTTTTTTCGCTGCTTTGTCATAGATACCGGCATTCCCGGGGTTCAGAATGATCTGTTGCGCCATCCTGCTTTTTGCAGCCATGGAGACCAGGCCAGTGGCCACAGTAACCTCAACGACCTCATTGCGCTCATAAGCATTTACATTGAAGCTGGTTCCAAGCACCTGAACCACAGCCGCTCCTGCATCAATTGTGAAATCGCGGTCAGGATCCTTTGCAATTTCAAAAAAAGCTTCGCCCCTGAGGATCACGTTGCGCTCATCGGCGTCATCCATGTTATAATTCAGTGTCGAACCTGCGTTGAGGGTGATCACACTTCCGTCGCTCAGCTCTATCACTTCGGTGCCCTGCTCTACGGCCAGTTGCTCGTAGGAAATCTTGTCCCTGATCAGGAACCAACCTGCCAGTCCCGCCATGCCTGCCATCAGCAGAGCTGCGATGCGCCAGGCAAAGACACGACGGTGAAGAGTTCTGACAGGAGGAATAATGGTGTGTTGGCTCTGTTTCCCCTTCAGATCTATGTTTCCTGACCGCTGACCTTCACCGTTTTCCAGGTCAATTTTCCCTGAAAACTGCTCCCATTCTGCGTCCAGGTCATACTTCTGCCGGGCAGCCAGCCGGTCCACCCCGCTCCAGATCGATGTATATTCCTTAAAAATGCGCTGCTTTTCCTCATCAACCGCCATCTCCTGTTCGAAACGACTGCGTTCTTCGCTGCCCATCTCACCGGACAGGTACCTCACGGCCCGTTCCCTGAATTCGCTATGTGATGCTTCATTTTTCATGATCCTCATTCATAACACACGCGGGATTGTTTTTACCCCTATCGCAATTTAATTTATTCCATTCCACAAAATCCAGACGATCAGTGACAGGTAGTGCGCAAGTTTTTCTCGTAAAATTCTCAATGCCTTCGACATCTGGTTTTCCACAGTTTTAACGGAAATTCCAAGTTTTTCAGCGATCTCACCATATTTTAATCCGTCAAACCGGTTGAGTTCAAAAATCTCCCTGCATTTATCCGGCAGACCGGCAATCACCGCGTTGATATGTTCCTCCAACTCCACCGACTCCATCTGCGCATGCACATTCTCCTCAGAGGAGAGCTCAGGCATGTCCTCGTCTGAAAATTTTCTGCGGTCACGCAGTACGTTTAGACTGCGGTTATGGACTGCGGTGAACAGGTATGATTTCAACGATTGGGAGGCGTCCAGGGTTGCCCGCTTATCCCACAAGTTGATAAAAACATTGTGCACTACCTCGCGGGCATCGTCCTCATCGGGCAAGTATTTCAATGAAAATGCCATTAAAGCAGGGAAGAATTTCCTGAACAACGCTTCAAAAGACGCTTTGTCCATGGTTCCTGTCATATAGATCTCCTTCCCGCGTGTCATGGGAGTAAATATAGAAAAAATTGAACGATCTGTTTAAATTTGAATATATATATTTTAATAAATATATTGATATATATATTAATATTTATTTTAATATATATATATTCCTAAGAGGGCAGATTCAAGCATTTAATGCAACACAAAAAAATACTTATTAAGCTGCATCACGGATCGAATGAGGTGAAAGTAAATAAATAAAAATCTACAGCATCATCAAAACAGAAGTGGACCCAGAGGCAGGTACAGCATAAAAAAAATAGCCGTCAAATTCACTATATTTGTCATCGAACGAAACATATGTCATCACACAGAGCAATACCCGTTGCATGAAGCACATTTTTTTGAAAATATATTCGCTGTTCGCCTGGACCCTCATGGTGATCACTTCAGTGATCATTACACCCGTTTTCCTGCTGGTATGGGTACTCACCTTCTGGTGGGATAAAAGGCGACTCGCGACCCACATGATGGGTACCTTCTGGGCCTGGCATTACCAGTCGCTGATCGTTTTCTGGAAGCTCCGTCTGGAAGGCAGGGAAAAGATCCCATGGAACCGTCCGGTGGTATTGGTGGCCAATCACCGTTCGCTGGTAGATATCCTGGCACTGTACAAAGTGCGACGACCTTTTAAATGGGTCAGCAAAGCAGAAAATTTCAAACTTCCCTTCGTGGGAATGGTCCTTTCACTCTCCAACTGCATCCGGATTAACAGGGAGAGTCTGCGATCCGGACTGCAATTCATCTCCCAGGCCGAAAAAGAGATGAAAAAAGGCTCTTCTGTGATGATCTTCCCGGAAGGCACGCGCTCGAAAACAAAGGAGATGCGTGTATTCAGGGACGGCGCATTTATCCTGGCAAAGAAAATGAATACAGGCATCATACCCATTGTGCATACTGGGACAGAACATACCTTCCCCAGGGGCAGGGGAGGATGGGTGTTGAAAGGAAAAACCAATATTCATATACAGGTACTGGATGAGATTCCTGCAAACCAGGTAGCACAGATGGAAACAGGCCAATTGAAAGAACACGTGAGAGAGATCATGGAAAAAGAAATTGCCAGCCTGGAAAGTGAAAAATTTAAGAATTAATTAATATTGGCATGCATAGTTTATCGTAATTTCACTGCCTAATTTTCAAACCTTTATGAAACCCTTTGGACAAAAGAAGATGGTCAGGAAGATGAAGTTCATCTCAGACCAGGCAGGTATCATGAACCGCTACCTCAGGGAGCAGGAGCACTGGGATCCGCACCTCAGGAACACCCGGGAATTCATCCTCGGATCATTTCAACACAGCGAACCCAAATCCCTGGGCGTACTCGGAAGTGGTTGGCTGCTGGACCTTCCACTGAAGGAACTTTCCAAAAAATTCAAAAAGATCCTCCTGGTAGATGTATATCACCCACCGCAAATCGTGAAAAAGGTAGAGAAATATTCAAATGTCACACTGCACGAAACAGATCTTTCCGGGGGAGGGATCAAATTTTGCTGGGACCTCCGAAAGGAAAACAGCGAGCACCTGCAGACATATGTTCTGGACAAGTTCTCCCCCTCTATCCCCGATCTTCCGTTCAAGCCTGACTCATTTATTTCGCTGAACCTGCTGAACCAACTGGACATCCTGTTAGTGGAATTCCTGCAAAAGAAAAAAGTACCAGTGGTCGATGCAGAAGTCAGGAGGTTTCGAAAAAAAATTCAGCAATTCCACCTCGACTGGATCACCCGCAAACCGGGTTGCCTCGTTACCGATGCAGTGGAGGTGAATCATGGTCCGGACGATCAAACGGAAGAGCGTCAGTTGCTGTATGTGGATCTTCCTGAAGCCGTGCGCTCCGATGAATGGACGTGGGACTTTGACCTGGCAGGCACCTACCATCCAGGCAAAGAAACACGAATGAAAGTCAGGGCTGTGGAATGGTGATTCACTTTATCACATTTCCCGTTTTTGTTGATTTCTTTGTTGATAAATGAATGTGGCTTCAAGCCTTGTTTTAACTATATTTGCGATGACTCCGGGAGTCTGCGCAGTTGGAATCATTTGTACTTCCATTCCGCAAGTCATCCGGGGCCCGATCATTAAGCAAGAACTTTATTGAGGGGGTATTAAGTATGTCAGCGAATTATTCAGAAGAGAGCATTCGAACACTGGATTGGAAAGAGCATATTCGCAAGCGGCCGGGTATGTATATTGGAAAACTGGGTGATGGTTCATCCCCGGACGATGGGATCTATATCCTGCTGAAGGAGGTGCTGGACAATTCCATCGATGAGTACATGATGGGGCATGGCAAGACCATCGAGATCACGATCAATGAAAAGGAGGTAACGGTAAGGGATTATGGTCGTGGGATACCGCTTGGAAAGGTCCTGGATGTGGCCTCAAAAATGAATACAGGTGCCAAATACGACTCAAAAGTTTTCAAGAAATCAGTAGGACTGAACGGCGTAGGGATCAAAGCCGTGAACGCCCTTTCCTCAAGCTTCATTATCAAGTCACACCGTGAAGGCAAGACCAAACTGGTCGATTTCACACAGGGAAACCTGGTCTCCAACAATGGTGAAAGTGATACAGAGGAAAAAAACGGTACCGCTATCAGTTTCGTGCCTGACGAAGAGATGTTTGGCACTTTCAAATTCAATGATGAATACGTGGAATCGATGCTCAGGAATTACACCTACCTGAATACCGGTCTCACTATCGTTTATAACGGACAAAAATTCATTTCCCGGAACGGACTGAAGGACCTGCTGGAAGAGAACATGAGCAACGAAGGCCTCTACCCGATCATCCACATGAAGAATGGGGATATTGAGGTCGCCATCACACATGGCAACCAGTATGGTGAAGAATACTACAGCTTTGTCAACGGTCAGCACACCACCCAGGGAGGCACCCACCTGATCGCATTCAGGGAAGCACTGGTGAAAACCATCAGGGACTTCTTCAAAAAAGATTATGATCCTTCCGATATACGGACTGCCATCATTGCCGCGATCAGTATCAAGGTGGAAGAACCTGTGTTTGAGTCGCAGACCAAGACCAAGCTGGGATCCAAGGACATTGGCCCGGAAGGTCCGAGCGTCAGGAACTTCATTATGAATTTCCTTACCTCCAAGCTGGACGATTATCTGCATAAGCATCCGGATACCGCCAACGCGATGCTGAAGAAAATACAGGACAATGAAAAAGAGCGGAAGGCGATCTCGGGGATCAAGAAACTGGCAAAAGAACGTGCCAAAAAAGCCAGCCTCCACAATAAGAAACTCAGGGATTGTAAGGTACATTACAATACCAATCATGAACTGAAAAATGAATCGACCATCTTCCTGACCGAGGGGGATTCCGCATCCGGCTCCATTACAAAATCAAGAAACGTTAATA
>CAYOSB010000149.1:0-9578 GCA_964406495.1 uncultured Bacteroidaceae bacterium
CGAAATCTCCGGGATCAGGTCTTCGTGCAGCTTTTTACCCAGCTCGAGCGTGTCTTCGGTACGAATCAGCTGCAGCACGATCTGCTCCAATACCCTGTCCAGGTCCAGCTCATCTTTCAACAACTCCAGGCGGTGCATAAGAGAAGGGTACAGATACAGGCGCTGATCATAGGTTTGCAACAGGATCACCAGTCCCACAAGGGCCCTGCCCGAGACCTGCTGGTCCTTCATCCCGGAGAAATCGATCATTCGCTGTATCTTCTGCTCGTCGAAATAGCGGAGCGCTGAAAGCAATACTGCACTTACCTGCTGTGCCTGCTCATACCAGGTAAAATCCTGGCAGGTAATGAGTGCGTTGACCAGCCCGTTCTCAGCTTCCCCATATTCGTTGGTTAGCCAGAGATGCTTAAA
Organism: uncultured Bacteroidaceae bacterium; assembly: GCA_964406495.1. Lineage (GTDB taxonomy): Bacteria > Bacteroidota > Bacteroidia > Bacteroidales > M55B112. The sequence continues at coordinate 412 of CAYOSB010000149.1, forward strand.
GATCTCCATGATCAGTTCACGACGTTTCAGGTCATCTGTTTTCGGTGAGGTCTTATCTTCATTGATGATCTCATCAAGCTCGCCCCTGAAGGCCAGATCATCCAGGCTTTCGATCACGCCTTTACCCGTAAGTTTTTGTTGCTTCTCCAACTCCTCCTGCAGGGTCAGCGTCAGCCAGCCTGAATATTTTTTCAGGAGCGAAAAACGCACCTTATCAGCAAGTTTCACAATAGATTCCTGTAATTTCATGTAGATCTTCTCCCGCTCCGGGTCGTGAACTCCCTCAAGCGTATATTTGAGCATCTGTTCATAGGTCGACTCAAGGTGCTCCTGTTGCACAAAATAATCACTGAAACCAGCTTCGGAAATCAATTGATTAAGGATATCCAGTGCGTCTTTGATCTTGCGTGAATGAATCAGGGAACAAAGTTGATTGTATTGTGAATTTATCTTCTTTACGTTGATCATGAATGCAATTTATGTAATTGCTCCAAATATCACGCCATAACATGCTACAGGACAATCTGTCAGTGAACCGTCTTTCATCATCAGGCTATGCCAGCCTGAGCTGTCTTCATTTCAGCACCACAAATGCAACTGGTTGCGGATTCACCCTGACAGGACTTTATCCTGTATGATGGTACTATGCAAGGTTATCAGGGTACTAGCCTTATGAAATCCCCTGCCTGTTATTTATCCCTGTAAAACGGGATCACTACATAGGTGTACACCCAGCACCCGGCACAAAAATTCAGTCCACATTCGAGAAATGCGAACAGTACAAGTACAGAAGCAATAATCACTGCGGGCACGGTAAGTCCGAAAATGGCCATTGAAAACATAAGAATAGAAAACAGCAACCCCACCCGTGCTGCAAAAATCTTGGGTGCCTTGTCGATCCAGTGTGGTTCCAGTTTCATGATACGCGCAATTCCTGCCGAGAACCAGCTCAGCGGACTGTATTTCAGTTGTGTAAACGCCCTGATGTAGAAGTCTATTGCCAGGTAAACAGGGATATAGGGATTTGGCTCCAAAATGAATATCCCGGTAAGCATGATCACCCAGAACGCGGTGATCCTTACTACGTTTTCATTGGCTTTTTGGGTTGATATGGGACAAATAATATTCTTCATAACAAATTCTTTCTTGATTTTCATGCCAGGTTCTGTGTCAACAGTCGTAATTCCTGGCGTTTCCTTACATCCGCAAAAAAACAAATTATCGAAGCCAATGGTTCAGTATTTAACATTTCTAACATTCCGATCCGGCATATATCTCTATTTACAGCCGGTAAACAGATCCCCACCCCTTACCTGGAATAATTGCAGATTGCCGCAATTAAGATGATGTAGGTATATTTGCGTAATTGAAAGTCTACCAATGTCGGCATCACCAAAAATATCAGTCATCCTGCCATTTCACAATGCAGAAAAGACGCTCGACAGGGCTGTCAGCAGCATCGCACAACAGACAGAAACAGATTTTGAGCTGATCATGGTCGACAACCGGTCCGGCGACAGGAGCCGGAATATCGCAGAAAAATGGGCTGCCGCCGACAACAGGTTCCTCCTGGTCGATGAGCCAATAAAGGGAGTGGTTTTTGCCTCCAACAAGGGTGCCTCACAAGCAAGGGGCCGCTTTGTTGCCAGGATGGATGCAGATGATGAGGCTGCTCCGGACAAGTTGCTGTGGCAATCGGCATACCTTGAATCGCATCCCTGCATCGATGCCGTGGCCGGTCTTGTTGAGCATGTGCCCCATACAGAATCAGCTGCCGGATTTTCCCGTTTCGTAGATTGGAGCAACTCCATACTGAGCAGTGCCGAGATCTTCAATAACCGGTTTATAGAACTACCTGTTGTAAATCCCACACTCATGTGGAGAAAGGAAACAGGAGAAATTCATGGACTCTACCGTGCTGGAGATTTTCCCGAAGATTATGAAATGATCCTGCGGTGGCTCGACGCCGGGGTCAGCATCGTGAAAATACCTGAATTAGTACTCCGCTGGCATGATTCCGAATCACGGCTGACCAGGACACATCCTGCATATAGTGAGAGAGCATTTTACGCGATTAAAAGTCGCTACCTGGCCGCATGGCTTCAACAACACAATCCATTTCATCCGTATGTTTCGGTTTGGGGAGCCAGCCGGATTTCCCGGAGAAGGGCACGACTGCTGGAGCCCTACGGGATCAGGTTTGCAAATTACATCGATACCAAAAAAAGCAGGCAATTGGGAAAGCAGGTGATCTACTACAAGGACCTGCCTGCTGCAGGGAACATGTTCATTCTCTCCTACATCCGTCAAATGGATAACCGTGACCGCATCAGGGAATTTCTGACACAAAGGGGATACCATGAGGGAACAAATTTCCTGATGGTATCATAAATGCCCCTTGTACCCTGGCCTTAGTTCGCCCCGAGATGTCCGTATTGGCCCAGTTGAATGGTTATGATCAGAACGGATATCCTATGGCTTTATGTCGCCGGAAAGATATGTCCACATTGACATAGTTTTCATGGTGGGAAATCAGAACGGATATCCTATGGCCAGGTTGAATACCACATTCTCTTGTCTCCATGCACCGTTGCCAGGATTAATATCATCAAATACCCATCTTTCGTTTTCAGGCAAATATGGTTTTCTGAAGGGAACGGCCACATCAAGACGCAGGACAAAGAACGAAACATCCAGTCTTAACCCGATACCCCCTCCTATGGCCAGTTGTCCCATGGCTTCTGACAGGTTCAATGCTCCGCCGGGTAAATTTTCATTTTCATTGTAGAGCCAGATATTCCCTGCATCCACGAACAGAGCCCCTTTGAGGTATTTCCATAGTCCGATCCGGTATTCCAGGTTCATTTCCAGCTTGATGTCACCTGTTTGCCCCAGGCGCAGGCCCTCTGTCACCATGGTAGTGTCGTAGTAACTTCCCGGTCCCACGGAACGGGAAGGGAATGCACGCAGGCTGGATGTTCCACCGGAATAAAACTGTTTTTTATAGGGAAGTACTTCTGAATTACCATAAGGAACACCCAGTCCCAGGTAGAAGCGCCCAACCAGCTTATGCGTTTCGGAAACATTCCAGTACAACCTTGCGTCGTTCAGAATTCTCGCATATTGGGCAAAGGGGATACCAAAAACCTCCGAAGTCAGGTTGTCTTTTCCGGTAACTTCTGAGGTCAGCATATCACCCAATCCGAAGAGGCTTCCCGCCGGTTCAACAGCAACATTCAGGTATTGGTTAAATCGCTTGCTATACAGCAGGTTATTCACTGTATAACTGTACCTGAGCGATGGAATGAATGCCTGCGGATAATTTCTTTCCACGAAAGAGGTCACTTCAGGAAGTTCTGAAATATTTTGCAACCGCTGGTAATCCAGTGATAGAATTTTCAGGTCATGAGTACGGGTGGAAGACTCCTGCCAGTTATAGTCCATGGAAAGGCTGAATGTATTCACTGTAAACAGTCCGCCACGATTGAAATGACTGAAACCGGTACTGATCCTGGTCCTTGGGTCAAACCTACGGTCGGTGATTTTGCTTACAATAAATTCAGGTGCCACAAACCGGGGCAGGTCCAGTTCAGCGTTGGTGCCCACTTCAAAATTATTCAATCCTCTGCCACGCGCAGATACCTGGGTTTCAAAAGCACCATCGATCATCAATTGAAACGAGGTGGCAGTATTGTTCACATTCCTGTTCAGGTAGCTCAGGTCAATACCAGGTCCTGCGAAATCATTGGACTTTGAAACTGCACGTACTTCTGCACGCAGGCTCCTGGGTTTTTCTTCCACAAGTTCGATATGCGCATCCAGCAGGTTTCGGGAAGTACCTGGTGGTTCCTTATAGCGTACCTGGACATACCTGAACACGTCCAACCGGGTGAGCCGGCGGACGGTCTCGCGGTAGTCGCTGATGCGGTAAGGCTTTCCACGCTCAATAAATACAAAGCGGTTAATCAGTGCTCTTTCCAGGCTCAACCTTCCATGACTGACATGGGAGATACCTCCGATAACAACAGTATCCGGTCGTACCGGATCGTCAATCAATGTAGAATCGTGATATACAAATATGTTGTTAATATGGAATATCTCAGCAGCTTCATCGGGCATCTCCTCCTTTACTGCGAGGGTGACATCCATCGCGTGGGTTGTCATGGTGGTATCCAACAGGAAATAGAGGTATTCCGGTAAAAAATAGAAAAAACCCTGTTCTTTCAGCTCCCGGTCAATCCGCTGTCGTTCCTGCTTCAACGTTGAAAGCCGGTATTGTTCTCCTTTTTTGATCACTGTTTCTGCTTTCATTTCCCTGATCAATTCCCGGAGGGTATCAGCTGCCGGGGGATAATCCAGGGTTCCGAAATAGTAGGGATTTTCAAGCTTTACATGGTAATTCAACTTCATCTTTTTCCCCTCTGCGATGCGGTCTGTTTCTATTTCATACTGGTAATAACCATGGTTATTCAGCACATCCATCATCTCTTCCCTGGTTGCGTCTATTGTATAATTTTTGAACAGTACAGGGGGTTCTCCGACTTTAAATTTTAACCAGTGACACAGCCCGTCCTTGGGAACAGAATCACCTGCCAGGTTGTACATCCAGAGTTTCACCGGGAGCAACCCGAACAACCTTTTGTTCCGCTCCTGGTCCGCCACTTTTTCCAGCTGATTCTTTAGGGCACCGACCTTCTCTTCTCCTGTTGCTTCTATCTCCACCTTACTGCCTGTATAGAGGTATTCACCTTCATTGATCACACGTGTAGTGCTGCAGGAGCCCAGGAGAACCGATGCCAGGAGCAATGAAAAACAGATGCTAATCCTCATCCGGACCTCCTTCCTTTTTTCTGCCGAACAGTTCACTGAACGTGGAAAAATTTTTATTAAAGATGAAAGAAACGCCGGTTTTTGTTACTTCTCCATCGATCTCGTTCTCATAATCCGTTTTATTGAATACATTCACCCTGTACACCCCATCCTTACTTAACTTGTACTCCACCCTGAAATCACCGGCCAGGTCACCAGCCTCGAGATTTCCACCCTGTGTTCCTGGCTCTTCCACGGCAACAGATCCGCCCACTTCCAGGGTGAGCCGGTCGTTGAAAACATTGGTGGACAGGTCCATGCTGACATCGGTCCTGGCAGCCACATCCGATTCCATGCCGGTTTCATAGGAATCAATCTCGATATCCAAATCCACCTTATCGATGTACTGGTCAGCAAACCGGTCGAGTTGCTTTGATAGCAAACTGCTCAGGCTTTGCCGGGACTGGTTGCTGAATTCATAGGAAAGGGGATCGGAAGCTGCGGCTGATTCTCCCATGAACCTGTTAAAAACCAGCAGTGAAAATACCTGCTTGTTCAGTTCTGATTCGTTGTTCCGAAGGCCCGACAGTGCCGCGCTGATCGCAGCGCCCTGTTCTTTGGATCGGATATCAAATTCAATTTCCGGGGTAAGTAATGGTCCGGTAAGTCGCATTACCACTTCAAAATCTGCAGATCCATAAGTCCCTTCCGATGCCGAACCCTGCTGGTACTGCATCAATTCTTCAAGGGAGGTGTTGACTTCGTACACTGCCGCAATATCGGCCGTTGCTTCCAGGATCTCTCCTGACCAGTTCAAATAACTCCCCGGTTGGATATAAAATTCTCTTTTAATGAGGTCAAACAATTGGAGATTGTAATTTCCTTCTGTGATTTCATATTCCCCGATGAGACTCATTGCTCCACTCCTGTCAAGTGAGAACCCAAGATCACCATTTCCCCTGATCTGTAAGCGTTCCCCTGCAAGCGGATTCGTAATGATAGTGAGCGTGAAACGATCTGTGAATGAAGCACTGGCCGTTATTTCCACATTGGTGGGACTGGCTTTGATGGTATCAATCTTTGAAATGGAATCGATCAACTGGGAGTCCTGGGGTTCAGCATCCACAAACTTAATGACACCCTCTCCTGTCGGAGTTTTTCCCCCGGGAAGAATAAATGAAAAATCCGATTCTTTCCTGAAAGCTGAATTCAGCTGTATGAGAGGATTGGCAAATGTACCGGTAACATTTCCGTCGAGGTCGGCAACTACATTGCCATAATAAAGGTCGCCTTCTGCAGCAGATTTGTTCACCAGTTGAAACTCCCTTGCCATGAGCGACAACTGTAAGTTGTTCTCTGTTTCTTTTCGCAAATTCACTGTTCCATCCAAAACGGCCCTGTTTTTCCGTGCATCCAGCAATGTAAGGCTATCAAAGCTGACCTGTTGATTGTTCAGTGCAACTGTTTCTTCCTGCAGTGTAAAAGAGGTGTTCAGTGCCGTTGGGTTGAAACGGGTGTTTTTAAAGGTTACAGATCCATTGAGTGCTGGTTCGGCAACAGGACCTTTCACTGCCATGTCTGCGGAAACAACACCACTGACAGATTTAAGTGCATCTGCCAGGAACGGTTGCAGCAATCCCAGGTTTAAGGAATCCACACGTGCCTGACCGTCTATCATTTGAACCTCTCCGGTAGTCTCGAGCAAGGCTGATCCGGTAAGATGCAGATCGTTACCGGACAGGTATAGTTCGTAGGATGACCGATCCTTGTCACTCAGGATACGGGAAAAATCGATCCTGTACCCGGATGTATCCGGCACCGAGCTATTGCTGATATGCAAATTGCTGCCCAGGACCAGGCTATCGGGAAGCATCAGTAAAGTACCGTCACCATCCAGACGAATCAAACCCTCCCGGGTACCCGGAATATTTTCAAACCTTCCTGAATAGGCGAGGTCCATGGTTTGTTCCTTCCGCTCTGAAAAGAGTTCAAATTCATGGGCGTACAATGTATCATCAACAAACAGGTTATCAAGCAACATCCTGTAATTTGTCCCCCCATCAAAAAACAGTTTCAGGCTATCAAGCCAGTATTTGCTGCTTTCAGAATGGTATCCCAGTTCGTAAACCTTCAGGTTCCCCAACATGGTTTCCGGATTGAGGCCATGCAATCCTGCGCTTACCTTTAATTCCAGATCAGACCTGGAATCTGCAAAATTCAATGGTTGTAACCGCAGTTGCCTGAAGTCTCCTTCCAGGAAAATATCCGGAACAGAATCATTAAAATGGTATTCGCCTGTGATTATAAATGAACTGTTTGGATCATCCATAGATGATTGTAAATAAATCAATTCATTACTGTAATTTCCACTAATGCTCAAATCAGAATAAGCGTATTCGAAAACCTCTGCTTTACCAATATCAAGGTCTGCCTCCAGTGAGGGATTTTTGAACCCGGAGGTTTCGCCCTGCACCTGTCCTGCAAACACAAACTGCCCGATAGTGTCCTGCATATTGAGCAGTGCACCCAGGTCAAATGATTCTGTATAGATATTCATCCGGATATTTTCCCGGGGTATTGTCGTGTCCGCGGTTGCATCAACCTGGGCATATACCGAACCAAAAGTGGTCAGTAAGGAAAGGTCCGATGTGACCTGCAGCCGGTTCCCCGAGAGATTACCTGTCAGCGATACTTCATCAGGAAATGAGATCTGGGCGGGCAGCACCGTGTCGGGTACCAGCCCGTAGAGGGCATCGCGGAATATACTAAGTTCCTCCAGGTCCAGGGATCCTGAAAGCTGATCCGGATGAAGTATTTTATTCAGGGCGCCACTGATGCGCAGGCGAATGGCTTCTCCGGCCGAACCATTGATGCTGTCGATCTGTAATGAATCCAGCGTACCGGCGATGTTTGCATCCAACCTCAGTGTGGGATAACTGGTAAGCGGCCAGTCAGATTTCAGGATGTCGGAAAGATCCTTTGACCGTGCCTCAGTGCGGAGGTCCAGTTGCACTGCAGTATTTCCCGGATCAGCGGCGAGCATGCGGGCCGATGCATAATTCAGTGTTGCATCCAGGAAAATACGACTGTCCCTTATTCGAATCCTGCCACCACTCAGTACAGCACTCCTGTCGTCAATAGCAGCCGCCAAACGCAAGTCGCGGATATGGAGATTTTTATTAAGTGTAGCTTCCAGTGCATCAATTTCAGCAGCATATCCGTCCTGGTCCATGCGGATTCCCGATAGTTCTGTATCCAGTTGCTGAACAATAAAGGTCTGCACACCTGACTGTTTTGCAGGAGTATGCTCCCTGATATCGATATTATTATTGTTCAGCCTGAGCTGGTCAACGTCGATGGACCATGGGATAAGCGCTAATGGATCGGATTGTGCAACGGGATTCCTGGTTTCCGGGGGGGGGTCGACTGTGTCGCCTGCGGGATTCAGCATCTCCATGTATAGATCGCTGATGCTCAGTTCGCTTACCTGGACACGCTGTTCGCGAAGGTTAAGCATTTCGGGGCGTAATACCAGTTGCCCCATGTCCAGTGTAAGCATACTCCCCTCCATCCGGTTGTCGAGAGAAAAGTCCAGGCTGTTGATCCTGAGCTGACCGAGACTGATATCAGGAAGTGTTGCGGGGCTTGTGTCCGTCTTTGCCTGCGCCTGCTGCCGGAACATTGTTACAATATTCATGAGGCTGTCCTGTTCATTTTTTACCAGGTGCAGTCGCGGATCTTCCATCTGAACCCTGCTGAGCCGTACTTCATTTTGTACCAGCGGGAATAGCTTGAGACCGATATTGATCTCCGTTGCGCTGATCACCGTATCCTGCTCTTGATCGGTGATGACAAGGCCCCGGACTTTCACCCTGTTCAGGAATGAGATGTACATCCGGTCCACCGATATACTGGCATTGAGCTCTTCATTCAGGCTGGAAACCACCTTTTGTGCGATCATATTCTGAACCGGTGGAAGTTGGACCAATAGTAAGAGCAGCAGGACCAGGGCGATAATAACCACCATCATCCTGTAAAAGAACTTCCATATGCGGGGTATGATTTTCAAATTCAATTGAAAAATTTGGTTGCTGGACATTCGGTTCTCTCAACCGCATTAATAAACAAGCTATACAAACTTTACAGTATCCATATAAAATTGTTCAGATATTTATAAACAGGTTGAAGAAATTGCATGAATACGGCAATGAATGGATTTCCATGCCATCCTTTTATGGGAACAACCTTCAGCTTCTTGCGATTTCATATAATTGATTACATTAGTGAAAAGTTTAAATGGTTTATCATCTGATCACATCGCCTTTTTGTCGTATGGTACGATCACTCAACCGCTACTG
>CAYOSB010000150.1:0-9550 GCA_964406495.1 uncultured Bacteroidaceae bacterium
ATCCTTACTAATAAATATTCTAACTTCTCTTCCGTAAAAAATAAATCCTTTGATGGGTGTGGAAGTGAATGGATGTACCTGTCCGTTATAGTGGATGGAAGGATAATTCTTGTATGCATCAGCTGCTTCAGGATCCTTCTGCTCCTGGCGTGCCCTGACCCTGAACAGTTCCTCATCGGAGATGATCTTCTCCTGGCTCATCCATGTCTCGATCTCTGTACCTCCACGGTATGACTGGATGATCCCGACAGGTATGTTTTCTTTGATGTGTACATTCAGTGCAAAAATATAAGCCACCGCAGAAACAATGTCGCCAGTTGTTTCGCTATTGCATTCAATCCAACCTACGGAAGAATCTCCTGCATCATCCAGCGGTGATGTCGACATCTGGTAGGAAGCTCTAAAAGACCTTATCCGGGGGTAAAGGTCTGCATTGGCAATGACTTCATCCGCTTCAATAAGATGACTCACCTTTTTTACCATGTTGGACTGTCCTCCTGCAAACCATACATCACCCACAAGAACATTGTCAAGCAGGATATTACTTTCCGGTGTGTCTTCAATTTGAATATTTATTGAGCAGGGCGTTGATGTCGCCTCGCGGGCAGGGAATGTCAGTTCCCATCTTCCTGTGGTTCCCGTCTCCACTGTATCCCGACTGACAATTCCGTTTCCCTCGAATGTACCAACGATGCTGGCACCTTTTTCGGCCCATCCCCAGAGCCTGACAGGAACATTTCTCTGTACAACCATGTTCGGGGTGATGAAGCGGGGTAACACAATAGTGTTTCCTGAAGCCGCACCGGGAGCGGCTGTGAGCGCAATATCGTCGAGCATGGTTCGCGGTGTAGTGGAAGTACCTTCGTAGCTGAAACGGATCATTATTGGCCTGGGCTCGTCGATCACCAGTGTCTGAAGAGCAAGGGTATCTGCCTTATCCTCCCCGCTGTAGGATGGAATGCGTCCGTCTGCAGGTGTGTATGTTTCCAGGACGGTCCAGTTTGCGCCGCGGTCTGTGCTGATGGATACAAGCAATGACTCATCATCAGTCTTTGAAAATTTTGCGGCAAATGTCAGCGTGCCAGCAGAAGAAAATACAGGGCTGTCGAGATAACCCTTTCCCTGGTTGCTGCTATTATAAATTCTGAAACCATTGATTCCGGGGTACAGACCATAATCGCCGGCTGAGTTGGTTGCATATATTCCTCCGCCGGCAGACCAGCCATCAGGACGCGCACTTTCCCTGCCAATGAAACCAATTTTGCAATAATAAGTTGATCTTGCAATGGCCACCTTGTATGTAGATGATGTGCTGGCATCGGCTGAAGTAACGGTAAACTGAATTGTATCTGAAGCGCCGGGCTCCGGATTCGGTTGTGAGGCAATAACCACAGAAGCATCCGGGTGAAGGGGTTCCACGGTAATGCTGACGGGATCCTCCAGGGAGATAGAGTCCTGCGCCAGGAAAAGCATTGAACCGGGTGCAGATTCGGAGAATATGACCGGTTCCTGTGAAACTGAGTTACAGGAAGCTGCAATGGACAGAACACCTGTGTTGTCGAGCGGAATATTCTTCTTACTTAATGAAACATTGTCAAGGACAAATGGATAATCACCGTTGTCTCCTCCTGTGTTGACACTTTCAAACTTAATCATGACAGCAGTTTGCTCCACATTTATGGAGAGTGTCTCGGTGACCGTCTTACCTGGAGCAGCCTCCAGGTCGGTGAAGGATTTGGTCCATATTTGTGTCCAGGTAGCACCATCGTCATCACTCGTATAAATATTGAAATCGGCACCGGCGGTTGCTGAAGAAGCCATCAGTGAAAAAGCCAGTTCACCTGCCCAGCTGTAGGAATTCAGCGTTGTAAGCGTCGAAATGGAATCCCTGAACTTGGCGCCTCTTCCTTCCACACCCCCGGATGTGGATGCCACGCCCTGACCGCTTGTTATCCAGCCCTGGAAATCATCACTCGCACCATTCTCAAAATCTTCCTGAATATAATATTCCTGCGCGAAGGATGAAATGGCCAGGAGTAGTAATAAAGTTATAGTCAGGATCAGGATTGAAAGAGTCTTCTTAATCATAGCTCTGGTATATTAATTTAGTTCATTGCAGTTCATCCATTATTCTAATTGATTTCAACTATTGTAAAAATAGAGCGCTTTTCATTGATAATTTTGTTTCATTGTTTCAAAACTTTTGCATACATGTATCAATTTGTCACAAATGCGTTTCTTTGGAACAATTGTGATAAGATATGCTGATGCTATGGGTTCTTAAATAAATGGATCGACCGGGTACCCTTCCTCTGGTGCCAGGGATGTTCCGGAAGACGAGGCAGGAAAACAATAATTTAAAAAGTCTTAACAAATTTAACCACCCGGGATCCAAAGTCACCTTGTGCTTTTAGCAGGTATATGCTTTCCGTGAAATGCTCAATATTTAGTGTTACATTACTCCCTACATCATTGCGCGAAAGCATCCTCTGTCCGGATAAACTGTAAATCGCCAGTTGATCAATCCTTCCGAGGGAGGTTTCTATGCCTAACATATTTTTCGCCGGGTTTGGATAGATCTTCAGCTTAAAATCTTTGCTATAACCGGGTATGGAGCTTAGCGTATCTGCAATAATTAAAACAAACTCCGGGTGGTGATCTGCTGCCTCCCTGCTATTAAAATAGATATTTTCATTTGCTGCTGCCTGATCCTGCAGGCAAACTGAAATCACACCGTCTTCGTTCATCTGCGCTCTAAAGTAATCAGTAATATCCCACTCATACCAGGTATTTCCGGAGTTAATTTCCACTGAAGAAATTTCATCCTGGGGAGCTGGAGCATTTTCCCATGTCACTCCGGTTTCAGTCCAGTTATCATTGATCGCAGAACAAACAATTTCGCAATACGCCGCATTATTCGCATAAAGTCTGAGAAAAGCCTTTCGTATATCCATCTCCGATAAATCCTCTCCATGTAAATCAATTTTAACCAGTGTTTTACGGAAGAAATCTTCAACATTCCCTCTCTTGATGACAAGATTTGCTTCAGTTCCATAATTTATTTCCGATGACGCTCCTCCGCGAACATATGCATCTGAAGTGACAGGAAAGGTTTTTTCTGCCAGGTCACCGGAAAGGGATAAATCCACTGAGAGCAGGTTGGACCATGCCGATGAGCCAATTGCATTTACTGCTTTTAACCGATATTGGTATGTTATTGGTTCGAGGTCGGGATCCTCATCCCTGTATGAAACTGAATTTTCATCGAGTTGCGCTATTTGTTTAAAGGTTTCACCTCCATCCGATGACCTTTGCAACACGTATCCGCTCTCATCCATGGCGATATCAAGCCAGGTCAAATCCACATAACCGGAAGTCTGTGAATATTGATAGGAGGGAGCCGCTAATTTCCCGGGAGTGTCGGGACCGATTCCGTAGGTTAACCGTTCTGACAGTTGCGCTTCATACAATGAGGTTATCTCAGAAGTTTCCCCGGTTCCCTCGATATAACCTGCCGGGTGACTGAAGGGGCCATTATTGTTAACCGTGGCATCACATGCAATGGCATAATTTTGCCCGATGGGTGGTTTCTGAATAACGACCTGGTTATCGGGAGCTGAAATATTCCAGGCAACCTGGTTGGTACCTGTCCAGCCGTGGCCGGTTCCGTAATCTCCCCTGTTATACAAACCAAGTACCCTGAAAGTATTCGTTGAATTGAAGCTGGTATGATCCCATAGAAATCCAGAGCCCCAGCGGCGATGACCTTCAGATGCAGTATGCGCCTGGTCAGATCGACATCCGGTAAAGACCATCCCGGCAACCGAGCTTGTTCCGTTGGACACGAAGGCATGTCTTGATTCCGAAGAATGACAACCCTTAAAAAGAACGTTATTACAGGCGGATGAAACATGAAAATTATACCTGTCGGGAGGCTCAACAACGCTGTGTGGCTCGAGTGCCTGGCAATTTAATATGGTAGTTCGCGTGGTTCCCTGCATCACAAATCCGGACTTACCAAAATGCAGTACTGTCACGTCCTTTGCCCAGCAATTTTCCACGCCTTTAAACTGAATGCCATCCCATGGATGATTTTCATCGGTTGGTCCCGCTGTTTCAATATCTATTCTCAGGTTTTCAATTCCCATATCGGTGAGCAAACCTTTCCTGGTAAATATCCATGCATAGGATTGTGAAAGTGACCGGTCCAGCTCATGATAAAGGGGGACATCAAGCATCATTTTGTTCCCTTCAATGCGGGTGACAAATGAATTAAAATACATGTCAATCTCCCCGGGTTTCCATGGCTCATCTTTCCCGGTACCGCCACCATCTACGGCATCGATCCATTTTTGCGTGCTGGGATGGCGTATGATGATGTTGTCTCCCACTTGATAAGCGGATGCATCCTCAACTTCAATGGTTCGGCTGCCTACCGGAAGGTATTCGCTGGTAATATTCACGCGGGATCCTGAAACAGCATTATTCCATTTAGACAGGTCTTTGCCCCCGATTATAACGAGTGTGCGTCTGTCCGTTCCTTTTCCCTGAATGATGGTGTTTCCCGATGGATCTTCTCCATTCCCGGAACCGCGAAGAACAACGCCGCTTTTTTCAATATACAGGGTTCCGAAAATCGGATATATCCCTGGCTTAAGCAATACAGCCCCTCGTATACCATTATCGTCAGGAGCCATACCCGAAACTTCATTGATGGCAGCCTGGATATGAGCTGTGTTATCCCCCGAAACAGGGGTAATCTCCACTACATGCTCAACTTCAGGTAGGGCTACGCCTCCGCCTTTGTAGCCGGCATGACTAAAATCGGGAATGCGGTTGCCGTCCTGATCTGAATGATAGACAAGCCGCATATTTTCATCGTAATGCAAAACAGCAGATTTATACTGCGCAGATAACTGATGAGAACTATTCGCCAGGCCGAAAAACCCGGCAAATACAACAATGATTAGCCTTGTAAATAGTAGCCTGCGCTCGTGTATGTGCATTCGATTAACTATCAATTTATAACTTCTTCCTCCTAAATAAAGGCTTGCTCTCATGTTCGTGTTTTCGATTAAAAATCAAATTTTTACCATGTATAATCTTTGCCCTCCCTGCTTAGCCTCCAAGATTGCTTTATCGCTTCCAGGTCAGAAAGCATCTCTTTCATTATTTCGGGGTTCGTTTCAGCGAGATTTTCAGATTCTGAAGGATCGTTCTCCAGGTTAAAAAGCATCATCTCATCATTTTTTTCGGGAATACAGATCTTGTAGGGCCCCTGTATGAATGCATAGATCTCTGTGTCCTTGTACAAACGTTGATATCCGAATGCCAACGGTACTGTCCGCACAGCATCTTCCCCTTTCAGCGCAGGCAGCATGCTTACACCATCCAGGGGAACTTTCTTTTTCATGTTGACCTGTAACAAATCCAGCACAGTCGGAAGAAAATCAACCGTTCCTGCCTGAAAAGAGGAATGGCTATTTCCTTCAATCTGACCCGGCCATGCCACAATTGCAGGAACATGTATGCCACCTTCCCACATCTGATGTTTGTGTCCCCGGAAAGGACCAGCCGAAGCGATTCCTTTCTTTGTCAGACCATCCGCCGGACCATTGTCGCTGCAGAAAAAGATCACGGTGTTTTTATCTGCGCCTTTTTCTTTCAGAAATGCACGCAAACGTCCGATTTGTTCATCCATGGCTGTAATACATCCATACAGATGTTGTTGCGCTTCCGGCAGTCCGGGATATTTCGCAAGATATTCCGGTCCTGCCACAACTGGCTCATGCGGTGCATGAAACCAGATGGTTGCCAGGAAGGGATCTTCTGCTTCAATGGATTTCTCAATAAAGGGCAGGGCCCGATCCATGATAATACGGCTGTCATCTCCCTCCAGGTTTTCAGTGACCAGTTCGCCGTTGTGTACATACACTGAGCCACCCCAGGAACCATCTTTTCTTGATCCAAAGCCTTTCCATCCTGCAGGTGTTCTGGTTGGATTCCAGGTAGGAACTGCGCTCTTTGTCGCAAATACTTCCTGGAAACCATGCTGCCATGGCGGGGAGTAAAAACCACGGGTTTCTATTTTCTCAGATTCCACCCACCCAAGGTGCCACTTGCCAAAAAAACCGGTTTGATAACCTTCCTTTTCCAGGATTTCGGCAATGGTGGTTTCAGCATGACGCATGCCGGCCGTATGTGCAGCAAAAATTCCCTGTCTGAAAGGACTCCTGCCGGTAAGACAGCTGGCCCGTGTGGGAGAACAAAGTGGGGCAGCAGCATAAAACTGGTCAAATGTCACTCCATCCCGGGAAAGCTGGTCCAGGTTGGGCGTAATCACTTTTGTATTTCCTGTAAAGCCTACATCACCATAGCCCAGGTCATCTGCCATAAGTAGAATAATGTTGGGCCTGGGTGCCTGCTGCTGTGCAATTGCAACATTCACAGCAGATGCCATTCCAATGATTGCGAAAAATAATGTACGGATCATAGCAATATTTTTTTATTCAGCGTTCAAATGATAAGTGGCCAATGTATTCAATGATTTGTCGTCATGACTGACATTCAAGATAGCTCCAGCCGGATTGGGATATACTTCCAGGGAGCCTTTCGGTCTCAGGTCTTTATTCGCTGCGGTAGCAATATCCTGTTCAATAAACAGAAAGCCTTTTCCACTGGTTCGGTCTGACTCGTTCCATCCATAGAAGACAAGCATTCCATTGACCAGGCTGCCATCCGGCCTTTTCACAGGCTGGATATTGTTAAATTTCCATCCCGGGTATAGATCGGGATCGGGTGTAATATCACGATACAATTCCCATGTATTTCCCTGGTCGGTTGAGATCCATTCCTCAATACGTCCTCCACCGTGCTTATCCATATACCCTTCCTCTTCCAGGTATCCTTCACCTGTAATCAGAAAAGCATGGATTGTTCCATCCTCGTCTTCAGAAATCCAGGAGCTGTTCCATTCATGATTGGAATGGGTGATGCGGGTATCTTTCCATGCGCCCTCGACCAACCTGTAGTAATGGTAATCGAGTGAATCTTCGTGTTGATAATTCGAGATATTATGAAGAAAGCCTGGTTGATCGTTTTCATCCAGTAAAATGGAAGGGACAATGCTTCCTCCTCTCCATTCAGTATCCCAGATCATGCATTCATCCGCATGAGCCAAATCAATGGGAGTTTCCAGCGTATCTCCATTGAAGTTCGTCACCACATGCGTTCGCAAATCAATTTTGACAAGGTAAAGGTTATAGTTATAGCTTACGCGTCTGTTATCGTAAAGAGGATTATATTCCCGGCTCTTATCTTTTTTGCCGCTGGCAATCTCTTCATGAGTAACCAGGTTTTTGTAATCGTCGTATGCATGAAAGGCGAGATATAGGTAATAACCGTCCTTGCTAACAGCCTTGGCATGGTATGTCGACCAGTCGGCGGTCATTCCTTTCAGAAGATCAAGATCGACCACATCATTTTCCGGACCATCCCATGTTATTCCATCATCACTGCTGATACGATAGGTCCATGAAGAGATATGTCCGGCAGTTCGATATACCACCAATTGCTTGTTATCATAAATACGTTTTAACCACTGATATGACATCTTTTGGGAGGGGACAGCAGTCTGGTCGGTCCAGTCAGTCAGGCTGGTTCCTATGCTCAGTTTTTCTTTGGAAACCAAGTGTTTTCCCAAGTCACCGTGCCAGCCATGAAACACATGTAAATAATCCTCCATATCCACCCATATTACCGGTGAGTTATGGTGATCTTTGGTTGCAGGTCCAAGCATCACATCATTGGAGAATGTCTCTGATTGCATATCAAAAGTGACAGCCATGGCTTTGGTATTAAAATCATCTGCCTTGCCCGAACCATAGCCATTATATACAAGGAATAATGTTTTATCGACAAGAACGCAATTCGGTCTTTGTCTTGTGTCGTAAGTAGTATTTACCTGGCCGTTGAATCCAAAGGTAAATATTTTATATTCAGGAGTTTCGATTACCTGTGCATTTAGCAGGGAAATACTAAAGAATACTCCTAAAAAAAAACCATATACCTTTTCCATTTTATGCCATTTTATTTCGCTCTACTGCTCATTATATTCAACCGTTCTTTTCTCCACAACAATCATAGGATAATCGGCCAATACGATGTTTTCAATGGTTGGCAGCTTACCAATGACAGGATGAAAAAAGCTGCAATAATATGAAATACATATGCCTTCACTAGGAAAAAATTAAGGTTTTTCGAATGCCCCGATATCTATAGACTCCGTTCCAACCGGATTTCCCTGGAAATCTTTTCCTCCGTTGTCATTGATTACAATCCCGGCATCGATACAGGGGGAGTTTTCTTTCAGTCTGTAGCCCGAAAAACGTTCCGGGTCACGCATATCTACATCGTAAGGTACTTCTCCCGCACTGACAAAGAGGGGGTCTGCAACAACAGCACCTTCACCTTTCGGTGCTACATTGAAGAAGAGGTTATTTTTGAATTCACAGGTTTCGTCGGGTTCAACACCCCATGTTCCTTTGTCTTCAAAATAGAAGATGTTGTTGTAGAAATAGGTATAACTTGGCGTACGCACCCTGCCCGGGCTGGCAAAGATACTCGCATTTAAACCTGCCTTGAAATAATGGGTATTGTTATAGACCCAGATTCCCCTGGCATCATTTTCCCATGGGAAACCATATAAATAGGCTCCCAATCGCTCGTTAACGGATAGGTTATAGCGAATAGTGATATCCCGGTTGTACCGGCGCATGATCCCGCAAAACCAGTTGTTATCGTGGCTGTAATTATACTGAATAATCGTTCCACGCGCATTATAATCAGCATCAAACCCTCCGTGATCAATCTCATCCGCCTCGCCAATGTTTCCATAAGCCTCATTGTATTGCATAATGCAGCCAATAGATGCAAAGTTAAATACACTATGCCCAGTACTGTACCTGCTATTATGTGCCAACACATTATACTCCACAATCTGATTAATGCCCATGCGTGCAATAATGCCGTTTCTGCCAGTATGTTCCACCCTGTTACCCCGGATTACATAACCGGTCCATGGATAATAATCACTTGAATGAATATCGCCCCATGTTGATGTATTTCCAATGCCAACACCACCCACATTTTTAATGTAATTATCTTCAATCAGCAAATTATGGAACTTGGTTCTTGTTTCTTCCCCTTTGATATGCACATGAATGCCACCGCGCTGTTTCCCTTCAACCTTTCCATTTACATTATGGATAAAGCAATTGCGCACAGTGACATTTTCAACGATGCCTGCATCCCTGGCTACAATGTATATTCCGCGTAAATCACCCTGATCCGCATCGCTGCCGTTGGTATTGGTCAGTTCAAGGTTATTGATTTCCCAATTTGCACCATTGTATAGATAGAAAGGCGCGTTTACTTCTCCATGCCCATTGATAATCGGCTTATTTTCAGCGGCCTCCCAATACACATTTTTTGTTTCAGGATCATAAGCAGTAAGCCTGATTGGCTTTTCCTTTGTTCCCGATCCTGTTGG
>CAYOSB010000151.1:0-9492 GCA_964406495.1 uncultured Bacteroidaceae bacterium
ATAGAGAAATTTATAAGTGGTTTTACAATTAGTTGGCTATCGTTTTTTTATTCAAATATTTTGTCAATAAATTTTGAGTTCAGCAGTCGAGCCACCGCCATATAGTTTGGTTTAAATCTAACCTTGTCCCCAACTTTGTATTTTGCGGTTCCGTCTTTCTTTTTGTTGTTGCCGATATCCACCACCAGCATGTCAGACGTAACGCCAACAAAAGCCAGCTCACTGTCCAGGGGATCGATATCTGCTTTGTCCACATCTATTAAGCCAAAATCCAGGATAGCCTTTACAGATTTTTTATTAACGTGTTGTTTGTTGTAGTCAGCGGTATGCCCAATATTTGCATCGCTAATGATTCCCTCGGGGACAATTTTCTTTTCTTCAAGTTCGATAATGTTGGCCAGGAATTGAAACGTATCTGTCGAAAGACCTTTGAACTTTTTATTATACAAGGGGCTAACTCCAAAAAATGCGGCTTCTCCTATCCGGAAATGATTCACGTCTTTGGGAACATAGCCCTTTTCTATCAAGGGTAACGTGATGGATGATCCACCGGAAATAAACTTCAGGTCTTTATTGAATTTTGTGGAAATTAACTTTTTGTATGATGATAGTTGAAGAAGGTTGTCATGGGTGGGTGCTACTCCGTACATACAACCAAGGTTAGATCCAATACCAATCACTTCAATATGTGATAGAACGAATACTTTTCTGTAAAAATCCTCAATGTCTTCCTGGTTCACACCTTCACGCAGCTCTCCCAGTTCTATCATGATGATAATCTGATGTGTTTTTTTTAGCTTCTTCGCTGCTTCGTTGAGGGCTTGAATCGTCTCAAAGGAACTATTCAGGGAAATATCAGCATATTGCACCACTATGTCTGCATAAACCTTAGCAGGAGGTTTGATGTAAATGGTACGCATATTCGGATTAACCGTTTTCAGATTTTTTAAGCTGGTCAATCGCGAGTCTCCTACTGAATTGATCTTCTTGATGACATCCTCTGTAAGTATGTTTTTCAGGAATTCTTTGTCTCCTGAAAATACTTTTGTAACTAAGCTCCAGTGAATGTCGTGTTTATCGAAATAGTCACTTAAATACTTGATGTTGTTCCTGATTTTTTCGGTTTGTATGATGAGTTCTGCCATAACTAAGGTATTATTCTTTTCAGTATGTTGTGTGGTAATCGCGTAAGAAGTTCATGGTTTATGATTTGGCTGAAATCGCTAAAGGATGAGATGGTAATTTCCCTTTCTATCAATTGTATTCTTAAATTACCAGTATGTAAACTAAGGGTGTGCCTGGTAAACTGTCTTTTGCAGGTTTGCTTCACTTTCTAAAGTTATATTTTTTCCTTTTGAGAAATCAATGATAGTAAAATAGTTAATCCTGACATCAGTGTAAATTACGATGAATATCCAATAGAAAAAAATGATCCTGTGGCAAGTTTTCATAAGATGATGATAGCATCAAAGAGATCACAAAATAAAAGAATGGTTTCCTATGACCGGGGGGGCACCTGTTGTTGAATATTTTTATCCTAAGAAGGAAAACTCTAAATATGAAAAGACATTTTGTCTATATTAGCGAGCAGATGTCAATTGTATATTCTGGATAGAATGAGAATTGATGTAATACTCTGAAGATTTAACGAAATGACTGATCAACACATGAGTTTAATAAATAAACTATTTATTCTTTTCCTGTTTGTTTCAATTGCAGGAATATCACAGCCTTACAACCTGTATCCCGATTACCGTTTAGAAGACTGGCAGAAGATGAACCAGTCTGAAGCAAAACAACAAACCATGGAGTGGTTCCAGGATGCCAAATTCGGTATGTTCATCCATTGGGGATTGTACTCCATTCCCGCAGGCACCTGGGAAGGGAAGCAGATGGAGGAGATGAAACGGCCGTGGGTGGCCGAGTGGGTGCAGTATGTTGCGGAAATTCCAAGAGCTGAATATGCGCAGCTGGCCGGACAGTTCAACCCGGTGCAATTTGACGCCGATAAGATTGCAAAACTGGCCGCTGATGCCGGGATGAAATACCTGGTGATTACCTCGAAGCACCATGACGGATTTGCCATGTACGACTCAGAAGTAAGCGAATTTGATATTGTGGATGCCACACCCTATGGAAAAGACGCGCTGGAAGCCCTTTACAATGCATGCAGAAAGTACGGTGTGGAGTTCGGCATCTACTATTCCCACAACATTGACTGGGCCGACGGGCACGATTGCCAGTATTCGGTGATCAGGGAAATGAACGATGCAATGGGAAAGGAAACACGGGTTTTTGGTCCCAACCTGTGGGATCCGAGTCCAAATACTTTTGAACAATACCTGGAAGAAAAGGCTTTCCCCCAGATGGAAGAATTGCTGGTTAAATTTCCGGATATGAAGTGTCTCTGGTACGATATGTCAAGGTATATGCTGCCTGAACAAAGCTATGATTTCTATGAGATCGCCTACAAACATCAACCGCAATTGTTGGTAAATCACAGGATTGGCAATGGATATGGCGATTACATTATCACTGGGGATAATAAAATTCCCGGTCAGCCTGAAAAAATCGACCGACCCTGGGAAGTGGTCGGGACATTGAATAACTCATGGGGCTATAAATCATACGATGATGACTGGAAATCAGTTGAGGAGCTGCTCTACTGGCTTGCTGAAATTGTGAGTAAGGGAGGGAATTATATGCTGAATATCGGACCCATGGCAACTGGGGAAGTACCCCAACAATCCGTAGCTAACCTCCGGGAGGTCGGAATGTGGATCGATGTTAACGGAGAAGCGATCTATGGTACAACTACATGGGAGATAGCAAAAGAAGGACCTACTAATGTGAACATGGAGGGAACAACTGCCCGTCAACTCGAAGGCTTCACAACATCGTTTACGCCACGGGATTTTTGGTTTACAAAAAAAGATGATTACATCTATGCAATTTCTTTAAAGTATCCCGAAAAGAAGGCCGTTATCAGGAGTTTCGCCGAAAAAAAGATTAACAGCGTTACAATGCTGGGATCCGATGAGAAGCTTGAATGGAAAATTACAAAACACGGACTGGAAGTAATGATGCCTGAGGAAAAACCTAACAGTCACGGTTATGTGCTGAAAATACTGTCCGATTAGATCAGTCCAGGCAGAGTATGTAATTATCTGAATTACTGTTTCCCCGTCAATAAATGCCTGGATCGTGAATTCTCCTCCGACATTAGGTTGATCCAAACAATAGAGCTCAGTATCGTGCCTGCTTTTTTCTTTTTCATAAACAGGTTGCTTTTAAGTTTATTGAATGTTGCAACAGAAGATTCACCAGTACATTTGTATTAACAAACGCCATTATACAATATTCACAATCTATGGCGGTGTTTTGCCACCAAACCATAGAAATAATCCCGTATGCTCGAAGGGATGATCAGAAATACAGAAAATGCAGGATACAATCCTTTCATTTTCCGGGAAAGACGCAACACGGCTTCCGATTTAATGTAGGCTTCTCCTTTATAAATATACACAACCGATGCGTCATAGTCCTCCGGGAAACCATACTTTTTCAGGTACTTTTTACCCTCCTCATCATAGAGCGAACGAAACAGAATTTTGTGTTTCCCCAGGTGTTTGCGGATAAATTTTACCAGGCCGGTACATACCGCACATTTACTATCCACCAGTAGAACAGGAATATTTTCTTTCACGGTCATCATTTAAATCACAGAGAAAATGATGCCAGAAATTATTTCAGGTGTGAAAGAAGATGCCTGGGAATAACTTCTGGATGAAATGTGGAACACATGTGCTGGAATGGTATTTGTCTTTTTATAGCAGTAGAAATGGTTCAGACAATCATTATGAAAACAAACAGGGCAATGCCGTTGCGCAGTGCTTCGGAGCAGGTTGCTAATGCTGCAGAAGTATATGCTGTAAGAAAAAAATACTCTGATCTATGATCCTGCATGCTGAAATATATTGTGGAATACATGCCTCGAAAGGAATATAATTCCACACCGGAACAGGCAAGGTAAAATTTTCATCACTTAAAATTGAAACATTATGAAAAAAGTTGCAATCAATGGTTTAGGAAGAATTGGAAGAGCAGCACTGAAAATCATCATGAACAGTGACCAGCTCAATCTTGTGGCAGTTAATGACCTGGTTCCCGCAGAGAACCTTGCATACCTGCTCAAATACGATACAGTATACGGAAAGTTCAGTAAAAAGGTGGAATCTGAAAACGGACTCCTCCGTATTGATGATAAAGAAATAAAAGTCCTCGGTGAAAAGGATCCTGAAAAGTTACCCTGGAAAGACCTGGATATTGAAGTCGCCTTTGAATGTACTGGCATTTTTACTGACCAGCAGGGGATGGAAAAACACATTAATGCAGGAGCCAGGAAAGCCATTCTTTCTGCACCGGCCAAAAGCGAAGAAATTGTAACGCTGGTGCATGGTGTGAATGAATCAGGGGAACAGATTATATCCTGCGCCAGTTGCACGACCAATTGCATCACACCGGTAGTCGAGATCATGAACAGAAGAATTGGCGTGAAGAAGTCCATCATGACCACTACACATGCCTATACTTCCACACAATCGATTGTAGATGCACCGCAGAAGAAAATGAGAAGGGGACGTGCGGGAGCGGCGAATATTGTTCCTACATCTACAGGTGCAGCCGTCGCAACCACCAAGGTTTTGCCCGAACTGCAAGACAAGTTCGATGGCGTAGCATTAAGAGTGCCGGTGCCGGTAGGTTCTATGGCGGACCTTGTATTTATGACGGAAAAATCAACCACTGTAGAAGCGCTTAAGCAGATATTTAAAGAAGAAGCTGATAGTGACCGGTATAAGGGAATTATTGAAGCCAGCGAAGAGCTGCTTGTTTCTTCCGATATCATCGGGAACCCCCACGCCTCTATTATCGACCTGGATATGTTGCAGGTGGTTGATGGAGACATGGTAAAAGTGATGAGCTGGTACGACAATGAATGGGGCTATGCCAGCCAGATGGTGAAAGAAGCGATTTTATCATAGGCTACATCATAAACTGGTTCACCAAGAACGAGAATAGTATATCAACGGCATCAACGTAGTGAAAAACGTTTTTTACTACGTTGATAACGTTCGTACTTTCAACTCCCAAAACCGACAAAAGGAGCTTTCACAGATGAACTGATGGCAAAATAATAGGAAAATTTCCGCAGACAAGCTATTTTTATCTCCTGGATAACCAATTATTTGCATTACTAATTACAGAACGAATGCGGGTTGTTGAGAGATATAGATTGAAGGCTCATGTATTGAAGAGTTCATTGGTGCTATTCATTTTTGTGGTCGTCTGCTCAGTCCCCACACACGGACAAACCAAACTCCGGTTTGATATTTTTACCCAGGAGGAAGGACTGCCCAACAACCAGATCCAGTGCATTTACCAGGACAGTAAAGGCTGGATGTGGATTGGCACCAGCCAGGGACTGAGTCGGTTTGATGGGTACTCTTTCCTGAATTTCCTTCCTGAGGCCGGCGATTCACTGAGTCTCCGGGGGAACCTGATTCGTGTGATCAAAGAAGACAAATCGGGAAATCTGCTGATTGGAACTGAGAACGGTGGATTAAATGTCTTCAATCGCGAAAAAGAGATATTCTCACATCCCTTTGAGCGCACGGAGAAGTTTAAGAATAAGGATATTTCAGTCAATGATATTATTGTCGATGAGGACGGCAGGTGCTGGTTGGCTACGGATAACAATGTGCTCATCTACGATACAACTGGCAGCATCAAAGCCCTGGAACATGGAAGGAGTGATGATGGAATTTCCCTCGAAGGAAATTATGTCAGGAACATCAGCTTCGATAGAAATGGAACATTGTGGATTGGAACCAATAATGGGTTATTAACCTATGTCCCGGGGGAGGGAAATCTCGAGGTCTTTCCGCTTCCATTCAAAGAAACTCAGAACCAGGAAATATGGGAAATTTATCTGGATGAAGAGGGACTCATCTGGGTGGGATCCTATGCGGTCGGACTTTTTATCATCGATCCATTACAGCGAAAAATCCTGAAAAATGAATTGAATGCAGATATCGAACGTAGCGAAACAGTACGGGCGATCTCAAAAGGTGCATTTGGTGAATACTGGATCGGTACCCGCGGCGGATTGTTCCGTTACTCAAAAGCAGCAGGATTTACGGGATACTATAATAACAGTTTCCTGGAACCCAATAGCTTATCGAACAATTCGGTATGGACGATCCTGACGGATGCAAAAGGAGAAACATGGATCGGTACCCGTGGTGGGCTCAATTTATTGGCAAAGAGCAAACAGGTTTTTCAAAATTATTCAGCACTTCCCGGAAATAAAAATTACCTGAACAGCAGTATCGTTTATGCAATCTGGATTGACAAGCAAAACAATATATGGCTTGGAACAGAAGACGGTGGTATCAACATCTTTCATCCTTCGACCAAGAAGTATACCTACATTACATCAGATCAGCAACAACCATATGCGTTATCACAGAATTGCATTAAAGCCTTTCTTGAGCACGATGAAAAATTATTTGTTGCGACATTCCTCGGGGGATTAAATGTAATCGATCTGAATTCCAGGAAAGTCACACATCATTTGAGTGACAATAGTCAGCCCGGCACAATCTCTGACAACCGGGTCTGGGATCTTTGCATAGATAAGGATCAACAAATCTGGGTCGCCACCAGCAGGGGGGTGAACAGGTTCGATTATGCGACAAATACATTTATTCATTATCCGCAGCTTTGTGGAACTGAACATGTCCAATGGATAGAAACAGATGCACATCGCAATCTGTGGGTAGGAAGTAATGGCGAGATCGTCATATACAATCCTGAGTTGAATACCATGAAACGTTATACTGAGCGATCAAGAAGTATGTTTCAAGACTCAAAACAGCGTATCTGGATTGCAACAGACGATAAGGGACTAGCCCTCTATACAGTTGATAGTGGTCCCCAAAAATACTACAGCAAGGAGCAGGGTCTCGCGAACAGGCAGGCATTGTGCGTGTTGGAGGACATGGACAGGAATTTATGGATCAGTACGCTAAATGGATTATCAAAATTTGATCCTTCCACAGAGGTATTTCAGAATTTCAGCACGAAAGACGGACTGGGCAATAACCAATTTTGCTACGGAGCTGCATGTAAATCAGCATCAGGCGAGCTGCTTTTCGGATCTCTTTCAGGTTTTGATAAGATCGATCCAGATGAAATTCAGCCTGTGGATGCGGATGTACCACTCGTATTTACGGACCTGAAAATTTTTAATCAGTCCGTTGCAATCGCTGGAGAGAAAGACAGTCCTCTGAAGAAAAGTATTTCAGAAACCGAGAAACTAGTACTAAGCAGTAAACAGGATGTATTTACGTTGGAATTTGCCGCGTTGAATTACGTGAATAGCGAGAATAACTATTATACCTATAAACTGGAAGGGTTGTTTCGCGATTGGATCAGTCCGAGCCATGACAGGGTAGCATCTTTTACCAATTTGAACCCCGGTGATTATACATTGCGCGTAAAAAGGATATTATTGGAAAATGAAGCAGAAAGCAAAGAATTAACACTTGATATTGTGGTATTACCTCCCTTTTGGAAAACAGCCTGGTTCATTGCCATTATTATTGCATTGCTGCTCTTTATGGTTTATATCCTTGTGCGGTTCTTCATCAACCGTGAAAAAATAAAAAACCAGCTTGTGCTTGAAAGGGTCAACGCGCGCAGACTTCACGAGGTCGATATGATGAAGCTGAAGTTCTTTACCAATATTTCGCACGAGATCAGGACACCGCTTACCCTGATCCTGGGTCCGCTTGAGAAAATGCTGAAGGGTCAACAGCTAAATAAGGAAGTGCAGGAGAATCTAAAGATGATGCACAGAAATGCACAAAACCTGGACAGGTTGATCACGCAATTACTCGATTTCAGGAAACTGCAATCGGGAAATCTAAGATTGAATCTTACGGAGACTGATATTGTCAGCTTCACCAGGAACATCGTGTATTCATTCAGTAGCCTTGCACAGGAAAAGGACATTAAACTCACATTTACATCGCTGAAAAAGCGGTTGTTTATTTCATTTGATGCCGATAAGATTGAAAAGATCCTCAATAATCTACTGTCAAATGCATTTAAATATACAGAAGCGAATGGATCAATTTCCGTGAACCTTTCATTGATTTTTGACTCGGATGAGGATGGTTTTTCAGATGAGGAAGAAGAAAAACAATTTATCGAAATCAGTATCAAAGACACTGGTACAGGAATACAGAACAAAAACCTTGACAAAATATTTGTACGGTTTTTCCAGTCTGGCGAGGGAGATAAGAGCGCGGGCGTCGGTATCGGACTTGCCCTGGTGAAGGAGCTTATGCAACTGCACAAGGGTAAGATCTTTGTCAAGAGCAGACCTGGAAAGGGAACGAAATTCACAATACGGATACCATCCAACATGACACAGGAGGTTTATGTTCCTGCTGAAGAGGAGGATGCAGGCAGTCCCCCTGAGGAGCAAATTCAGGATAAAGAGGATTTACTGATGGATGATTATGTTTCTCCTTTAATGCTGATCGTCGAAGACAATATGGATGTCAGGCAATTTATCCGTTCGCATTTTAGCACATTCTATAAGATCATTGAAGCTAATAACGGTGCTGAAGGATTAAAACTGGCGACCGAATCTGTACCTGATATCATTATCAGTGATATCATCATGCCGAATATGGATGGGTATGAACTGTGCAAACGTCTGAAAAATGATGAACGTACGTCACACATTCCCATTTTGCTGCTTACAGCCATGCACTCAAAGGAACATGAGCTGAAGGGACTTGCCACAGGCGCAAATGATTATATAACAAAGCCATTCGATATCTCCGTGCTCCAGGCAAAGGTTGATAATTTGCTTTCCATCAGGGATTCGATGAAAGATCGCTTTGCTTCAACCGTGGTCCTGGAACCCAAAAATACGGTCATCACGTCCCCGGATGAGCGTTTCCTGAAAAAAGCCATTGATGTTGTGGAGGAAAATATGTCAGACAGCGAAATGGATATCGAGGGGTTTGCTCAGAAAGTGGGTGTCAGCCGAATGCAATTATACAGGAAATTGCATGCACTTACAGACATGACGGTGAAAGAGTTTATCCGGCATATCCGCCTGAAAAGAGCTACCCAGCTATTGGTACAACAAAAATTGAATATTTCAGAGATTGCTTACGAAGTGGGATTCAAAGATCTTTCTCATTTCAGGAAATGCTTCAAGCGGGAATATGGTATGAGTGCCAAGGAATACATTGCAAAAAACGCAGAAAGCCAGCCTTCTGATATATCCTGACAGTATATTTGTATATATCACATATACAACCACATACATTCAATTACCTTAACTTTTACGCATGCTGTGAGATAATTTGACCCGCATTTTGGGAACTATAACACGCATCGGGAAGGATT
>CAYOSB010000152.1:0-9477 GCA_964406495.1 uncultured Bacteroidaceae bacterium
ATATTCCCACCATGGCTGTCATGGCCGAAAGGACGGAGATACGTGCAAGGGCATGTATAAATTCTTTTCTGTTCATCAATACGATTATTTCTTTATCAGTCTGTTAAAAGACCTCTTATATTTTTTCAAATATTCTCAAAACGGCCCTGTCAAAATCCAGTGCGTACACAACATTGTTTTGATCAACTACCACCTCGGGTGCCTTGCCTTCCTCTTCAAATTTTGCGGGCGGTGCCACCACTGTTTTCAGCTCACCTGAGCTGTCGTATATCTTGATCCGCACCATATGCTTTTCGCTGGTCACAAAAGCGCCATCTTCCGTTACCGCGATATGTGCAGGATTACAACAGCCATTAAATCCTTCGATATTCATGGAGCCTGCCTGCCAGAACCCCCTTAAATTGCCTTCATACGTGTAATTCTCGAGTGCAAGCCGTCCAGGGTTGACCACCCACAGTTCACCATAACTGTTTACTGCCAGGTCGAAGCTGGCGCTGGGAACGATGAAGCCGTGCCCGGCATTGCTTTCAGCTTTGCCTTCAAACTGGCCCAGCAGTTCACCATCAAAGTCGTAACGCAAAACGCGCCTGTTCCCTGCATCAGCAACAAACAGGTATTCATCCGATGTTGCCAGCGAGGTAAACACACATTTGTTGCCTGCCGACTCCCAGGCGGAGATCAGCGTGCCTTCATGGTCATATTTTTTCACATGATCCTCGAAACCAATAAAAACTGCATCTTCATTTACTTTGATACATGTAGGAATACCCTCAATGGTAACTTTTAAAACCTGAACGCCTGAAGGTGTGATTGCATGTAATACCTGTTCACCTGCGATCCACAGTGTGTTATCATAAAAGTCCAGTGCACCAGGCTGATAGCCGCGAATGGGAAAATTCCTGGTTTCCCTGTAACCGATCAGCAAAGGGTCTACATCCTTGTACTGATCGACGTTGTATTCATACGGATTGTCTCCCAGCCGGTCAGGTCGCTTCCCTGAATAGTCAAGTATGATCACCACGATGATGGCTGCGATGATCAGTACGACGATAAACGATAGTGATTTATTTCTCATATTACATTAGTTTCGGCTGACAGCCATATCCATACATATCATTGTTTCCGAATCTCTCAACACCATGTACCCGTCTGCCACAGCAATAGGGGCCCAGGCATCTGCACCATCTTCAATGACACGGTATCGGTCGAGTTCAATATAGCGGGTAACAGAGGGACGTGCAATCACCAGTGTGCCATCGTCATCCAGTATAAAGAGCTTGTCATCTGCAATCATATAAGGCCCGAGTCCAAACCGTACCGTTTGTCCACTTTCCCAAACCACCTCCGTAAAATCATCGGGGTGCACGCAGATCAATTCATTCCTCAAGGCGCCTGCATCCTTTGGCAGAATACCCAGCAGGTGTCCCTCGTACATCACAGGCGTTTGCTGCTCACATGCCAGCCCTTCTTTGGGACTGTATTCCCGGATTACCTCAGTTGAAAAACCATCCCCGGTCCGGGTAAGTTGTAACACCATACTGCCGGCGCCATATCCTGCAGTAAGGAATACAGTTCCATCTGACAGGCATACTGGTGATGGAGCCACGACATTGTGTTTCCATTCTGGAGCTGACCAGAGCATCTTTCCAGCATCTTTCCCTTCAGCTGCAACACCACAAGCACCGCCAATAGCGCTATACACGTACATCTTCACACCCTCCAGTTCATAGGGCATGATGGATGAATGCGACATACCCCACTGCTGATCATTAGGCGTTTGCCAGACCACCTCACCGCTTTTGCAATCGACCGCGACAATGAGGTTGTTGCCCCCGGTGGCAATGATCGCAAGTCCATTATCGATCAGCGGACACTGACCCGTGTACCAGAATGGTACCTCTGATTCATAATCCTGCTCGACATTCAACCCCCACCTGAGATCACCGTCCTCCCGGTCTACGCACATGACGTGTCCGCGCGGTCCGATCGTCACAATATAGTCTTCGGTAACTGCGGGCACGGTCCTCGACATTCCATGGTTCCGCTTGATGGGGATCTCGTACCATCGTCTCCAAAGCTCCGTACCGTCCACCAGGTCAAAACATCGCAGCATATCTGCACGCAATTCCTCATCGTAATCAAGCACATATACTTTGCCTTCATAGATGGCTGCACCTCCATGACCCTCACCCAGGTCGACTTCCCACTGGATCTTCGGGCCAGACTCCGGGAACGCATCTATGAGCGCCACATCTGACCTGGAGATATTGTCAAAATATTCCCCCCTGAACCGTGGCCAGGTGCCTGTAAGTTCTGATCGCTTTCGTTCAAACCGTTCAAAAAATTCACCAATCTCGATATCCAGGTTTACCTCGACTCCCTCTCCCCGGTTGTCCATTCCCGGAACACTTTCAACAAGGTCCTTCACAGGATCTTTTGTAATCCACCAGGCGATGGAAAGTATCCCGGCAAGTGCCAGGAGGTAAGGGATCAATATGTGTGGTTTTTGTTTCAAATTTTACTTTTGTTGAATATCATAAACGAGCAATACATCATGGTGGCGCAGGAAGAGTTTCCCATCGTAGATGGCAGGATGGGCCCACCTTGGTCCCCTGCCGTCACTTACCTGGAAGGAACTCACCACATTAAACCCTTCCGGGGTTGTCTCCACAAGTCCTACATGACCTTGTTTCTCAGTAAATACATAGAGCATACCATCGGCATAAATGATGGCGCCTTTGTTGTGCCAGGTCTCTTCATACATCACTTCCCCGGTGTCCCAGTCGAGACATACCCAGTTGCCATTGCCATTATTGATCCAGTTGGAACCATAAATATATCCATCATGCAACACCAGTCCACCATGGTGATTATCAAGAACATCATTCGTCCATTTGACGCTGACTGACCTGGCGTCTTCGGATAGTTCAACCATGAGTGCTTGGTCGTCGTAGCCGCTTGAAACAAAGATCCCGCCATCCTGGTACAAAGGAGTGTTGGTGCTGTTCCTTCTGCCTTTTTCTGTATAATCAGTTACAAGGTCCAGTTTCCAAAAGGTCTCCCCTGTGTTCGGATCGATCCCGACCAATTGCCTGGAAGTAGTTGCAATGAGCAACCTGGTACCATTGTGTTCGATCATCAGCGGTGAAACATAGGACCGGACATCCCCGGTGGGTTCAGATTTCCATAATACTGTTCCATCCTCCTTATCAAGTGCGACCATTACCGTTTCTTCACCGACCGGGGAGGAGATTACCGCATCTTCTGTGAGCAAAACTGATTCGGCCATACCCCACCTGTGGAAACCGCCTTCAAACTCATCGTGTGTGTTTCTCGACCAGAGGATATGACCCGTATTGGCATCGATACAATTTACCGTACCCATGGCGCCAGTGATATAAATCCTGTCATTTTCTATGGCCGGGGTATTCCGGGTTTCCTGGAAAGACTTCATCCAGGGCTGTCCGTATACTGTTTCCCAATGCACTTTTCCTCCAAGATCCACGGCAGTGATCACCTCAAGTGTATCGCGTCTCCCTGTGACATACACCATATTTTTGTACAGTAAGGGGGTAGAGTATCCGCCACCGAGATCCTCCTTCTTCAGGAGTAGTTCAGGGCCTTCTTCCGGCCATTCTTTCAACAACCCAGTTGAAGGGTATTTTCCATCCCTGTCGGGACCCCGCCATTGTACATCCTGTGCCTGCAGGGCACATCCCATTCCAAGCAATAGCGCAAGGGCCAGCTGTATACTTCTGCATTTCTTGTTCTTCATCATCGGGTTGACTATTCATTAATTACAATAGATTCTATTTTTTTCTCCAGGGGTATCATACACTTTACCCTCGGTTTCAAACACCTAATATCACCGTGTTCCTTCCAGGTTATATACCATCAGTGCATCACCATGCCTTACATACAGCCTGCCGTCGAAGATTGCCGGACGTGCCCAGAAGGGACCTCTGCCTCCTTCTATTCTGAATGAGCTGATGATCTCCATCCCATCTTCATCTGCCTGAACCAGGGCCATATTTCCTCTTTTTTCATCCAACAGATACAGCATGCCGTCAGCCGCAATAATGGGTCCCTTGTTCTCCCAATCCACCACCCACATAATCTCTCCATTCTCCCAGCGCATGCATACCCATTTGCCAAAATTCCTGTTTAAAAAGTTCGATCCGTATACAAAATCGCCTATGTGCACCATGCCGTGGTTCTGATTGTCGAGTGTATAATTCTCGTATTTCGCGGATACTGACCTACCATCAGTCGCCAATTCCAGCATAACCAGTGGCACATCCCACCCATTGGAGATGAGTATCTCATCATCGTGGAACAATGGTGAATTGGCCAGGATAGTAACATTCTCACCTTCAGGACTCAGCTTGTTATAGTGCTTCGTCCAGAGAATCTCTCCATTCTGCGGATCCACGCCCAATGCATGGGTACGGTTCATGGCAATGATCTGGCGGATCCCTGTGCTATCATTTTCATACAATACCGGGGATCCATTGGATCTTTCGGTTTCGAGGGATTCGGACTTCCACACAAGCGCACCGGTGTATTTATCCAGTGCGATCACCGTAGTTTCATTTCCCCCGGGTGTTACAATTATCTTGTCATCCACCAACAGGAGCGATTCAGAAACTCCAAACATATCCCATACACTTCCATAGGTCTCATGTACATCTACCTCCCAGAAAGTAGCTCCTGTCAGAGCATTAAAGCAAACCAGCTGATCCTTTCCGCTTAAAACATAAATACGATTCTCTTCGAGGGTCGGCGTGCATCGACTGTCAGGTATAGACTGATCCCATGCCAGTCCATAGGGTTGCTGCCAGAGAATCTGACCATCATGATCAAGGCAGGAAAGCACCTCCAGGCTATCCATCAATCCGGTGACATATACCGCATCCCCTGTAGCAATAGCAGAAGCATAACTTCTTCCAAGGTCTTCGGTCATATAAATCATTTCCGGACCCGCTTCCGGCCAGACCTTCAGCAGCCCGGTATCGGGAAATACTCCATTTCGATCGGGTCCCCGCCATTGCAGGACCTGCGCGGAAACAGAAGCGGAAATGGTGAGACTCATCGTGAGAATGGTGGTGAGATTGCGTAATTTCATCGAAAAATAATAAATTGAACCAATATGTCTTTCAAGCTCACTTCACCTTATAGGCAATCAGCGCTTTGCCATGACGCAGGTAGAGCACTCCTTCATGGATAATGGGATGTGACCAGTGCTGTTCCGAGCCTTTTGTAACGCGCGTTTCGCTCAACAGGTCAAATTTCACCGGTGTCGCCCTGACCAGGGCAAGTTCTCCCCTGTCAGAATAGCAAAACAACTTATCGTCTGCTGCGATGGTTACCCCTTTTCCAAGATCAGAATTGGTCCATTCATCTTTTCCTGTCTCCCAATTGATACATCTCCAGTCCCGGTTTGCATCACCTGAGCCATAAATATACCCATCAATCAATACAGCACCACCTATGCGGCTGTCAAGCGGGGTATCCCAGGCAAGCTGCACACTGCTGCCATCTTCGTTCAATACCAGTTTTCCACCTCCCTGTCCGTATCCGCTGAAAAAGAAGAGTCCGCCATCATGATAAATCGGCGTGTTGGCATGCACAGACCACTTATTGGGATGTTTGTGTGCCCAGAGCAAGTCCCCGGTATTGGCATCAATACCCAGCAGGTGGGATTCTGTATGTGTTGCCAGCATTTTCCTGCCGTTATGATGAAAGAGCGTTGGTGTACAATATGCAGAAAGCTCATTCTTTCCGCGACAACTCCAGATGACTTCACCATTGTTTCGGTCAAGCGCTACTACACTATTCTTACCACCCGGAGTGGCATAAATTACGTTGCCGTCTACTACCGGAGTCTCGTTGTATCCCCAACGAATGGTATCTCCACCCAGGTCATTGACCATATCCAGTTTCCAGAGCAGACTTGCATCTGCTTCGTTCATGCACATCAGGTGTCCATAGCCGCTCATCAGGTAGATCTTATCATCTACGATTACCGGAGTGCCACGGGGTCCATAAAAGCTCTCTGAATATTCTGGTCCATAAGCTTTGCTATACACCAGGCTTCCATCCATATTGAATTTGAACAGGTACCCGGTACCATCTGTCATTCCGGTGGTGTATATATGTTCACCTGCAACCACGGGAGATGAATGTCCCTGTCCAAGTTGCTCGTATGCCCAGATGATCTCCGGTCCGTCCGCGGGCCATTCATTCATCAGATCTGTGGCAGGATAGACACCATCCGTTCCGTTTCGCCAGGCTGTCGCATCCTGTCCGTTGCTGGCATGTACAAATAGTGTCAGAAAAAATACAGCTAATAATTTCGTTTTCATCATGTATTCTGTTAGTTATGAATATTCATTATTCGTATTTCAATGCAAAAGATTCACTTGTTTAAAAACATCAAATTTATCATTTAAGTGTTCTATTGACAGGCTCTTGAGTCATTTTAAGCATAATTCAGAATCATTCTGTATAAAGTAATACACAGGACGATAAAGAGGTAATTATCTCAGAAAACCAGGAAGAGAAATAAACTTGATAACAACTAACCTCCAGGTGTTGAAATCATCAGAATTTCGTAACTTACAGTCTCAAATTTCAAAGATCATGAAAAGAAGAACTTTTATTTCCAAAACAGCAATGTCGATTCCAATGCTCAGCATGTTTCCTGCAGATCTTTCTTCACTTGGAATTGACCGGATGAAAGGTAAAATAGAAAAACGCACACTGGGCAGGACAGGCTGGAAATTATCTGCCATAGGATTCGGCGGTATTGTCGTCAGGGATGCCACCCCCGAGCAGGCAGATGCGCGTGTGAAAGAGGCGATTGATTTCGGTGTGAATTACTTTGATGTGGCGCCAACTTATGGCAACGCGGAAGAGATGCTCGGCCCGGCCCTAGAACCCTACCGTAAAGATGTTTTCCTTGCTTGCAAAAGCAATAAACGGACCCGGGATGATGCCAGGAGGGAGCTTGAAGAATCCCTGGTAAAGTTGCGCACTGATTATTTTGACCTGTACCAGTTGCATGCTGTAACAACACCAGAGCAGGTAGCAACCATTTTTTCTGATAATGGTGCATTGAAAGCCTTTATACAGGCCAGGGAGGAGGGACTGGTCAGGCACCTTGGTTTTTCAGCCCACTCCGTGGAAGCGGCAACTGCGCTGATGGAGCGATTTGACTTTGATACGATTCTTTTTCCCTTCAACTACGCTTGCTGGTATAATGGGAATTTTGGTTCGCAGGTAATGGAAATGGCAAAAGAAAAAGAGATGGGCATCCTGGCATTGAAAGCCATGGCCTACAGGCCCTGGCCTGAGGGAGCTGAACGAACCATTGAAAAGGCATGGTATGAACCACTGACAGAAAAAGAAGATGCCCGCAAAGGATTGAGATTTACCCTGTCGCATCCGGTGACATCAGCTATTCCACCCGGTGATGAAAATCTTTTCTCCATGGCGCTCAGGCTTGCCGAGGATTTTAAGCCTATGAAAAATGACGAAATTCTTGAAATGAAGCAGAAAGCAATGAATACAGAGCCACTGTTTACATATCCACGAAGCTAGCCCTACAGCTTCGTCTCATGGATCAATCACGCCCAAACCGGAGAACTCCTCGTTCATCGATATGGTAAATACAGTATTGCAGGCTCCCATTCAGGTTTTTTGCTGTGGGATCTATTTTAATACCATCTGTGAAATTTTGACACCTATGCCTCGGCCCGATCATAGATCCTTTCTGTCCGGAAACCGTACCAGGTAACGATCGCAAGGCAAATCAAAGGGATCGCAAAGGACAGTCTCACTTCGCTCATTCCCAGGACGCTGATGTCAGTGTATCCCGGTCCACCCAGGTCAAATATCAGCGCCTGCAGCGGAGGAAGTACTGAGCCCCCTACGATAGACATAATCAGTCCGGCTGCACCAAATTTTGCATCATCCCCCACCCCTTTCAGGGCAATGCCGTAAATCGTGGGGAACATCAGTGACATACCGGCGGATATTCCCACGAGGCTGATCAATCCGGCTTTTCCGGGCAGCACCATGGCACCGACCGTACAAGTTACTGCAAACAGTCCATAATAGATCAGCATTTTACCCGGGCGGACAAATCGCATAATGGCGGTGGCGATAAAGCGGTTGGACACGAAAAGGATCATGGCAACAATGTTGTATCCCTGGGCCTGGGCTTTTGTTAGTCCGATCGACTCTCCATACTGAATAATGAAAGTCCATACCAGGATCTGGGCGCCAACATAAAAGAACTGTGCCACGACACCTTCCCGGTAACGCCTTCTTTTCAATAAGTTGCGTATGGAATCCATGAAATGAATGGAATGGTCCTGCCCGGGCTTGGGCATCCTTACAAGGGCAATGACTACGAAAAAAACCAGGATGATAAGACCGATAGCGACGTAAGGATTGCGGATGATCGACAGGTCTGAATTGGTGATCTGTCTTAATGCATCAGGATCTGTTACGGCAAGTGCTGCACGCTCTTCATAATCAGCAGGATTGAGTTTGCTCAGTATAAACTCCTTGGCAGTCAGCATCCCCAGCAGGGACCCCACAGGATTAAAAGATTGTGCCAGGTTTAACCTTTGAGTAGCTGTACGTTCCGAACCCATGGAAAGAATATATGGATTGGCACTTGTCTCCAGGAAAGAAAGCCCGCAGGTCAGTATAAAATAAGCAATGATAAACGGGGCAAACACGCCAAGATAAGATGCCGGGATAAACAGCAATCCTCCGAGGGCATATAATCCCAGTCCCATCAGGATCCCTGACTTGTAACTGTATCGTTTGATAAACAGCGCTGCAGGAAAAGCCATGGCAAAATACCCGCCGTAGAAGGCCATCTGGATAAGGGCGCTTTGCCAGTTGGGCATCAGGAGGATGGTCTTGAAGGAGGAGACCATCGGGTTGGTAATGTCATTGGCGAATCCCCAAAGCGGGAAGCAAATGGTTATGAGGATAAATGGCAGTGAAAGACTGGCAGGTACCACTGCCTCTTTTACCTGGGCTTTTGTCATGGCAGATAATTTTTGTCCAACAATTTAAACTGATTGCTATAGGTTTGGTGAATTTCCGAATATAGCATAAAAATTCATAATTGCTCACAAAAATTTCCTTCGTAATCCAGAAAGTCCGGAGAACATTGCTTGACATGAAAAATGACCTGGCAGCTGCATAAACAGGAAACCGATGCTTAGTTTACATTTCAAAAACGGGTGCGAGCAGTTGTATGGCAGTGCAAAATTCCTCACCAGCGGTTCCTTCTACCCACAGAAACCAGTACATACACCAACGCTCCTCCCCCGATTCCGAACACGATCGGGTCCAGACCCAGCGGCAGATCAAGTCCTGAAAGTATCAATGTCAGCGAAACAGCCCCCCCGGTGATCATGGAGTAAAATGCGGCGATGGGGTCGGGGCGTTTAT
>CAYOSB010000153.1:0-9402 GCA_964406495.1 uncultured Bacteroidaceae bacterium
CGATGTGCGCCATGATCCCAATGTTTCTTGTATTTTTAAGTCCTGGGTTCATTAATGTGCACACTTACCTTATTAAAATGTCTCTTATACGATACTTATTTATTGTTAAGGAATTTTAGAACCTGAAATGCGCGAACGCCTTATTCGATTCTGCCATTCTATGCGTTTCTTCTTTTCTTTTAAATGCTCCTCCTTCATGATTGTAAGCGGCGATGATCTCAGCAGCCAGCTTTTCACTCATGGACCTTCCCGGCCGTTTCCTTGAAAACATGATCAGGTTTTTCATGGAAATGGAAATTTTCCGCTCTGCACGCACCTCCATCGGTACCTGAAAGGTTGCTCCACCTACCCTGCGGCTTTTTACCTCAACCTGCGGTGTAACATTGTCAAGTGCTTCCTTAAAGATCTCAAGTGTCGACTTCTCCTCATTCTTCAACTTCTCGTCGATGATCTCCATGGCACCATAAAAGATGTCATAGGCAACACTCTTCTTCCCATCAAGCATCAGGTTATTCACAAACTGCGTTACAAACGTATCCTTGTATTTCGGATCCGGCAGTGTTATATGCTTCTTTGGTTTTGACTTTCTCATTATCTGTTACAATAAATCTATTATTTTTTCTTTGGTCGCTTCGTCCCGTACTTTGATCTGCGCTGGGTACGGCCCTCCACTCCTGAAGTGTCGAGTGCACCGCGGATGAGGTGGTACCTTACTCCGGGAAGATCTTTTACCCTGCCACCCCTGATCATCACGATCGAGTGCTCCTGCAAATTATGGCCTTCACCGGGAATGTAGGCATTCACTTCCTTCTGGTTCGTCAGCCTTACCCTTGCCACCTTGCGCATGGCAGAATTCGGCTTCTTCGGGGTAGTGGTATAGACCCGCACGCATACACCCCGGCGCTGCGGACATGAGTCCAGTGCAGGAGATTTGCTCTTTTCTACCATCTCCTTTCTACCCTTGCGTACTAGTTGTTGAATTGTAGGCATTTATGCTTAATTCTTTGTTATTGATATCTGAGTTCTCACTAAAATCGGGTTGCAAAGGTATTCTTTTTTTTAAAAAAACAAGAAAATTTTAATTAAATATTTCATTTTTAGCGATGAAGAACATTCAGCCTGAATCACCGTGCCCCGGCAACTATGCGGCGATGCTACAGAACATATCTGACATCCTGGAGGCAACCGCAGCGGATCAGCATCGGGATCATTCCCCGGGCATCCGCGAGCGTGCAGACATACCAAAAAAAGAGGCTTGATTTAATCAAAAAATTATTACTTTTGCACACCGAATCAGACCAGTACGGAAATAAATTACTTAAAATCATAAAACACCATTTTTAGCTGATATGAAAAATTATACGACCGATCAGATCAAAAGTGTTGCTTTGGTTGGCAACGCTGGCTCTGGAAAAACCACCCTTGCAGAGTCCATGCTTTTTGAAGGCGGGGTTATTGAAAGAAGAGGAGATGTAGACCACAAGAATACGGTCTCTGACTACAACCAGATCGAACATGAGAATGAGTCATCGATCTACTCCACTGTCATGTACACGGAGTACAATGATAAAAAAATCAATATCCTGGATGTCCCCGGTGCGGATGATTTCGTCGGGGGTGCAGTCTCAAGCCTGC
Source organism: uncultured Bacteroidaceae bacterium (assembly GCA_964406495.1). Classification (GTDB taxonomy): domain Bacteria; phylum Bacteroidota; class Bacteroidia; order Bacteroidales; genus M55B112. The sequence goes on from CAYOSB010000153.1 coordinate 1,636, forward strand.
ATGTAGCTGATGCGGCCGTGATGCTGATCAATGCACAGCATGGTGTGGAAGTGGGAACCGAGATCCACAGCCGCTGGCTGGAGCGGTTCAATAAACCTGTTGTGCTCGTCATGAACCAGTGCGACCACGACAAAGCCAATTTCGAAAAAGCATTTGAATCGGTAAAAGATAGTTTTGGCAGCCCGGTGGTGCTTGCACAGTTTCCGGTAAATGCAGGTCCCGGATTCAATTCCATCGTTGACCTGATCCAGATGAAACAATATACTTATCCTGAAGACGGCGGCAAGCCGGAAATCAAGGAAATCGATGCCGAACACCAGGACCGTGCCGAGGAACTCAGGAATGAACTGATCGAGAAAGCGGCTGAAAATGACGAGCAACTCATGGAGACCTTCTTCGAGAACGATGGTCTGACCGAGGATGAAATGCGTTCGGGGATCACCACCGGTTTGGTTGCCAGGGGAATCTTCCCGGTATTCTGCGTTTCCGGTGAAAAGAACATGGGTGTGGGTCGTCTCCTCGAGTTCATCTCGAATGTAGCGCCTTCCGCCCACCAGTTTCCTGCTGTGAAAACAAAGGAAGATAAAGAGGTGGCCTGCGATGCTTCTGCTGCTCCTTCACTCTTCGTGTTCAAGACCTCTTTCGAATCACACATCGGTGAGGTCAATTATTTCAAAGTGATGTCGGGTGAGGTGACCGAGGGCATGGACGTAACGGTGCAGCGTACGCAGAACAAGGAACGTCTTTCCCAGCTGTTCGCCCCATACGGAAAAAACCGCACCAAGGTGACAAAAATGTCGGCCGGCGATATCGGCTGCACCGTGAAACTGAAGAACACGGCTACCAATGACACATTATGCGGACCGGGAGCCAGTTATGAATTCCCGCCGGTACCTTTCCCCAATCCCAAGTACCGTGCTGCCATCAAGCCGCTCAGTGAGGGAGATGAAGAAAAACTGGGTGAAGCACTCAGCAGGATCCACGACGAGGACCCCACGGTGATCGTCGAATACAGCAAGGAGCTGAAGCAGATCATCATCCACGGTCAGGGTGAACACCACCTCAACCTGGTAAAATGGCAGCTGGACCATATCTTCAAGGTGGAATCAGAATTCCATCCGCCACGGATCCCTTACCGCGAGACCATCACCAAGGCTGCGCAATCGGATTACCGCCATAAGAAGCAGTCGGGAGGTGCCGGACAGTTCGGTGAAGTACACATGATCATCGAGCCCTATATTGAAGGTACACCTGAGAAGTCCGCTTTCAAGATCAACGGACGTGAATACAAACTTTCCGTGCGTGGCAAGGACGAGCACAAACTGAGCTGGGGCGGAAAACTTGAATTTATCAACTGCATCGTCGGTGGTTCCATCGACGCACGTTTCCTCCCTGCCATCCTGAAAGGGATTATGGAGAAGATGGAAGAGGGACCGCTCACCGGTTCTTACGCACGCGATATCCGCGTATATGTTTATGACGGTAAGATGCACCCGGTGGATTCAAATGAAATCTCATTTATGCTCGCCGGACGTAACGCTTTCAGCGCTGCTTTCAAGAACGCAGGGCCGAAGATCATGGAACCCGTGTACCTCGTGGAGGTGCTGGTCCCCTCCGACAGGATGGGTGATGTGATGAGTGACTTGCAGGGCCGTCGCGCGATCGTGCTGGGGATGTCGAGCGAGAAGGGATTTGAGAAGATCTCCGCGAAAGTACCGCTGGCTGAAATGTCCAAGTACTCCACTGCGCTGAGCTCACTCACCGCTGGTCGTGCGATGTACTCCATGAGCTTCGATGAGTACGCACCGGTACCGGGCGATCTGCAGGACGAACTGCTGAAAGCCTACGAGGCCGAGCAGGACGAGGATTAAATCCGAATGACCGGCTGCCGGCCGTTGCTTGCCAGGATCCCTCCCGGTGAACGATGGCAGACAGAACTCAACGAAGATTAAATCTCAGAATTTATTGATACTTGAAAGGGGTGTCTCGCAAGGGGCACCCTTTTGTTTTTGAATATGGCGTCTTTTATTTAAGGCCTCTTTTCTTTGGGTATTTCTTTGTGAAATCCTCACCTATTTATCAAGCAGGAAATCAACAATATTCATCCATTTAATACCATTGCGCGAAGTATCATACCCTGTATCCATTGAGAGTACGATTTTAGGGAAATGATCATCGACCTCATTCAGTGAGCTGTATTCTCTTTCCACTACTTTCGCATCTGTGAGCCTGCTGCATACCTGGATATACATTTTGTCAGCGCCTTTTTCTGCGATGAAATCAATTTCCTTATCTTCAATTTTTCCGAACGAGACTTTGTAATTCCGGGATTTCAGTTCAAGGAATACAATGTTCTCCAGCTGGCCTGAAATTGCTTCCGGGGTGTATCCCAGGGTCGCAAATCTGAATCCAATATCACCCAGGTAATACTTTTCATTTGTCTCAAGCAGCCGCTTCCCCCTGATATCATATCTTTTTACCTGGTCAAATACCATTGCATCACATGAATAGCTAATATAATTCAGCACCGTATCTACCGAAACACTTCTTTTCTGTGATTTCATATACTTGCTGATATTTGTTGCAGAGGTAATATTCCCACAATTATCTATCAAGTATTTTGAAATGGAATCAAGCATAGATACATCCCTGATATTGTTTCTCAGAACGACATCTTTCAGTATTACAGTGTCATAAATTGACTGCAAATATTGTCTTACGACCATATCGTTCAATTCCATATGATGAATACCCGGAAAGCCCCCATATTTAAGAAACAGGTCGAAATCATTGTTATCAGGCTGACGACGGGCAGCTTTGCCCAGAATTTCCCTGAATTCAGAATACACCAGCGTTTGCATCCTGAATTCCACATACCTTCCTGACAGCAATGTTGCTAATTCTGAAGAGAGAAAACGGGCATTTGAACCTGTAATAAAAAGATCGTATTTTTTTTCAGCCAATAGGGAGTTGATGGCCTTTTCCCACTGTTCAACCTCCTGGATTTCATCCACAAATACATAATACTTTTCATGTCCTGAAGTTGCATGCTCGGAAACGTATGAATGAAGATGCCGATAATTTTTTATTTCATCAAACTCGAATAATTCCTTATTAATGTTTATAATCTGATCTTTTGAAATGCCCCTTTCAACTATCAGGTCGATAACCTGTCGCAGTAAAGTACTTTTACCACATCGCCTGATACCGCTAATAGCCTTTATCACAGGTTTGTCTATAAACGGCAGGATTGCATCAATATATCCTTTGCGCTTGATCATTTGGAAATTGGGTTATGAAATAAATCGATTATAATCGATAAAGTTATGACATTTTTTTATTTTATCGACTATATTCGATTTAAATAATATATTTAACTATTTTGTAGGATATAATCGATGAAAACTAACAGTTTTCGCTATAGCGCCCGGCAGAAATCTGAATTGTATGATAATGTTGGCTTAGTGTCTATAAAAAAGTTGAGCCACCTGCGAATATGGCTCCATCCCGGTCAACCGGTCCATAGCAAAAAATAAACCAGTGTGCGGGCTAATATTCAATACCGGCTCTACTTTACCTGCGCAGCATGCAGACTACTCAGCTACAGGCAATCTCTTATTCAGCAGCAAGCAGACTTTCCAGCTTCTCATCCAGGGCTTCGCCGCGCAGGTTGGTGGCGATGATCACCCCGTGCTGGTCGAGGAGAAAATTGGATGGGATCATTTGGACGTTATAATCCTGTGCTGCCTGTGTGCGGGCTCCTTCGGCATTGCCGAGCTGGTAGGGCCAGTCGAGCCGGTCCTTGACGACTGCTTCCCGCCAGGCTTCTTCGTTGCGGTCGAGCGACACGGAAAAGATCTCAAATCCCTCCCCTTTCGTAAAGGAGGCATCGTTGTATTCATCGTATACTTTTACCAGGTGCGGATTTTCCATGCGACACGGATTGCACCAGGAAGCCCAGAAATCTATCAGCACCAGCTTGCCCCGCAGCGAGGAAAGCTGCATGATCTCCCCTTCCAGGTTGGGCATTTCGATCTCCGGGGCACGCAGTCCCAGGGTGGTTCCGACAGGTAAGGCCGCGATCTCCGGCGGCATGGTGTAAGCGGCTTCTTCCCCGGTGTTGGATGATGGATTGTTCCCGCAGGATGCGAGCATAACGATCATAAGTGCGATGGGTGCAAGACTAAAATGTTTCAATTTCATATAATTAGCTGTTTTTTACTATTGAAAATTAATAACTTACTAATAAATTTCATTCATTGAGTCAAGAACATAATCCTGGCAAATCAATCTTTCAATGCTCGATCGATGATCCTTTCAACCAGGACCTTTACATCCAATGCAACTTCAATGTATCCCTTTGTCTCCTCAATCCCTGGAATATAAAAATCATCAGGATAACGAACGGATACGCCAAATTCAGTTAAACTCCTGAAATCAAAATCAAATTGATTTGCATTTATTTTCTGACATTCCAGCAATAAATAGTCGACATCATGCGTCCGGGGGAAATCAATATCATGCAGTATCAAGTAAGCTTTCAGGTATTTCTCTACTGCCTGCTGCGCGTGAAAGCAGATCGTGCTGACATAGTATTCTATTCCGGACTGCTCGAGATTCTGCATAACGGAGATGTCTTCCCTTGCGCGAAAAAGCCAATTGCTGATGTACGCTTTCTTTTCCGGATTCATAGTACGATTGCTTCCTTGAGAATATTTCGAATAATATGCCCGGGTAATCTCCTTTTCCTTTCGATATCAGACCGGTTTTGTATTAGTACGTCTGCTCTGTACCCTTTCATTAAGAGGTCTTTCCGTATTTTTGTCCTTAAGGCAATCCTCCTTTCTGAAGGTATTAACGCTTCAGTGACAATTAAAATATCATAGTCACTATCCGGATTTCCTTCATCTCTTGCCCTGGATCCAAACAGCATCACCTGGGCATCAGCAATATACGTTCTTGCTGCAGCCTTTATTTCTGTGAATATTATTTCTTTGTCCTTCATAGAACCTGTCCTCTTACACAAAGATACAATATTGCGAATTACATGACATTACAACCCAAGCACAAATTTATGATGTGCCAGAAAAGAACAGGTGGTATTTACTCAGCGAAGCTTCAATGAAAAGAGCGTTACCCCGGACCCATCAATTATTAACTGGCCGTGCGATCAATCTTCGCGCAGAATCGAAGCTCCCAGCCTGTTCAGCCGTTCGTCGATCCGTTCATAGCCACGGTCGATCTGCTCGATATTGTGAATGATGCTGGTCCCCTCGGCGCTCATGGCAGCGATCAGCAGCGCCACGCCTGCCCGGATATCCGGGGAGCTCATGGTGGTCCCCCGCAACTGCATGGCGTTGTCCAGCCCTATCACGGTCGCGCGGTGCGGATCACACAGGATGATCTGCGCCCCCATGTCGATCAGTTTGTCGACAAAGAACAAGCGGCTCTCGAACATCTTCTGGTGGATCAGCACACTGCCCCTTGCCTGGGTGGCGGTCACCAGGATCACGCTCAGCAGGTCGGGTGTCAGACCCGGCCAGGGTGCATCGGCGATGGTCATGATGGCCCCGTCGATGAAGGTCTCGATCTGGTAATGGTCCATGGACGGAACATACAGGTCGTCGCCTCTTCTTTCAAGTTGTATTCCCAATCGTTTAAAAGACCCCGGGATGATTCCCAGCTCTTCGTAGGCCACATCCCTGATCAGCAGATCAGAGCGCGTCATGGCGGCCATGCCGATAAAACTGCCGATCTCAATCATGTCGGGCAGGATCCGATGGTCGGTGCCCCCCAGCTCGTTCACCCCGTGGATGGTGAGCAGGTTGGAGGCGATGCCTTCAATCTTCGCCCCCATGCGCACCAGCATTTTACAGAGCTGCTGGATATAGGGCTCACAGGCTGCATTATAAATAGTGGTGGTGCCTTTTGACATGACGGCTGCCATGATGATATTGGCCGTCCCGGTGACCGAGGCTTCATCGAGCAGCATCTTTGTGCCCTGAATATTGGGTGCTTCCACCTCGAAGCAGGACCGCTTTGCGTTGAATTCAAATGTAGCCCCGAGCATCTGGAACCCGATAAAGTGAGTATCCAGCCTGCGCCGGCCGATCTTGTCACCGCCCGGTTTGGGAATAAATGCTTTTCCGAACCGTGCCAGCAGTGGCCCCACCAGCATCACAGAGCCACGCAATTCGGTGGATTTGGTATAGAATGCATCCGAACGCAGGTAGTCCAGGTTCACCTGGTCCGCCTGGAAGCGCCAGGTTGTTTCATCCAGCTGATCCACTTTCACGCCCAGCTCATCCAACAACTCAATCAGCTTCAGGACATCCCTGATGGCGGGTATATTTTCAATGGTAACTTTTTCGGGAGTGAGGAGCACTGCGCAGAGGACCTGGAGTGCTTCGTTCTTGGCTCCCTGGGGAATGATCTCCCCGGAAAGTCGCTTTCCTCCTTCAATAATGAATTTGCTCATAGCAGGTGTGGCTATCTCTTTTTCCCTCCACCTTTTTTCTTCCTGACATTTTTAGCAAGAATATCACGCGTTTCGGGAAGTTCAAGGTTGGGGTCCAGTTGCAGGCGATTGTTTGACAATGTGACCAAATCCTCCAGTATCTCCCTGTCATTTACCGCTTCACGGTTCCAGGTGAGATAAGACTTTTTCATATGGTAAGCGATCATCTTCACCAGGTCCTGCTTCTCCTCACCGTCCTCCATCTCCACTGCCTTTTCGATCATCAGTACGATGGAATGACCATAATGCTTGAACCGGATCGGCTTCTGATTATAAGGAATTTTCTTCGGTTTCTCTGCCAGCAGCTCCGGGGTGGGCGTCTCATAAGGCGAATCAATGTCCAGCTTAAAATCACTGATAATTGCAAGGTGGTCCCACAGCTTGTGCTTGAAATCCGCCACATCCCGGAGGTGTGGATTCAGGTTACCCATTACAGCGATCACGGTGCGTGCGGCTTTATTGCGTTCTTCCCGGTCCTCAATTGTAAGCAGGTGTTCAACCATTTTCTGAATGTTGCGGCCGTATTCCGGCAGGACCAGGTGGGCCCGGCGGGTATTATAATCGTATTCCATTAAATTTATTTATGGTACAAAAGTAATCCTTTTTATCCTGATAGTAAAAAAATTACACAAACTATATTCACTCCGGCACCGTAACCCGTGCATACAGCAATGTATCCCGGCACATAACCATGTAATTGATCTGCCCCTGAATGCAGACCGGCCATCACTTGGATGCGCATACAGGGTTGACGCTTCTTGCAGTTGCTGTGAACATACGATCCGGAAATATTGTCCACGAAACGCCCGCATCAGAAGAAAACCATTATACGAATATTTACACCTCCTTTAGTCCAGGATCTTCAGTTTGGCAAATTTCAGCAGGAGCTGTTTATTACCGATCGGAAACTTTACTGTCGCCTTGGTATTGGGTGCGCTGCCTTCCATCTGTATCACTTCACCGATACCGAATCGCGGATGCTCCACTTTCATGCCCACCTCTACGTTATCAAGGGTTGCAGGGGTTCCTGCAGAAGAGGCCGCCTTCTCCATCCGCAGCAATTGCTTGTCGCCCACCGTCTCGCGTGAACGTTTCTGAAGCGTAGGGTATTTTCTGTCGGGCTGCCGGGGACGGGTACGCTGATAGGCTTCTTCTTCCTTGTCACCGAGCGTTGGGATGACCGGGTAAAAATCGTGTGGCAATTCGATATAATCCTTGTGGATCTCCTTGATGAACCGGCTGGGCGTAGT
>CAYOSB010000154.1:0-6829 GCA_964406495.1 uncultured Bacteroidaceae bacterium
AGAAGCACTACCCCTTGTGATCATTTCACTTTTATTCATCTCTGCCACGACATTCAGTGATACAAGAGTTCATGATGATCCAGAACCCTGTAGAAAAGAAAAATTTGCCACCGCCGAACCAGGGACATGTCTTGATCCAAAGGCTTACCGGTTATTAAAGGCCATTGACCGGGTCCAGGAAAATCCCTATGACAACGAATTTGCAAAAAGACTGATCAACATACTTGAACCGGGTATGCAGAAAGTTGTGGACACTAAAGTTTCACATGTTGAATACGATGTGCCGATCCGGATCTATTATCCAAACCGGAAATCCGTCAGGAAACCAACACCGGCTATTTTCTTCATACACGGTGGAGGATTCAGTTACGGAAGCATTGATGAGTATGATATGGCAGTAAAGAAACTTGCACGCATCACTGAAATGATCGTGATCGCAGCAGATTACAGGTTGGCACCTGAACATCCCTACCCTGCTGCACTCACAGATGTTGAGGCAGTAACGGACTGGATCATTGACAACAGGAAAGAACTCGGTATCGCCGGTGATAAAATTATCCTGATGGGAGACAGTGCCGGTGCCAACCTTGCCACTGTGCTTGCCTTAAAAAACAGAGATGAACGCGCGGATGAGATACTTTGCCAGGTGCTTTACTACCCTCCAACCACATTCCTTGAGGAAGAATTTCCTTCACGGGTTTATTTTCTGCGCGACGATGATCGTTCCTACATTCTTACAGAGGATTTTTTGCTGAACACCAAGAAAAATTATCTCCCGGATTCCATTCCTGAAGATCATCCATATGTTTCACCCCTGGAAGGGAACCTGTCCGGAGACCTGCCACCTGCATTGATTATCACCGCACAGGTAGATCCTTTGCGGGACGATGGACGCAGGTATGCAGAAAAGCTTCGGGAAGCCGGTCAGGATGTCACTTACATTGAGTATGAAGGCATGATTCATGGATTCATGAATTTTTACATGGTCCTTCCTGAAGGGAAAGAATCGATGCGCCAGGTAAGGAATTATCTCGCAGATCGGGTTGGGGACACAGGTGGGACTTAACCGCCTTAAAAATCATCAATTATTCCTTCCGCCTGGCCGGTTAATCAATATTCTTAACAGCCTGGAGTTGAAAAACTTTTCGGACATGCGATATTCTTTCCATGTAAATGCTATCTTTACAATAAGCTTGGAAAGTAACCCATGACAGGAAGGCTTCTATTACTAACCCTGAGAAATCTTCGTCGGCACCTGCTGTACACTGTGATTGTTGTCGGCGGTCTTGCGCTGGGAATAACCACGTTCCTGGCCATCCTGCAGTGGACCGCCTGGCACCTCAGCTTTGACAAACATTTTGAGGATTCGGAGCAAATCTGCAGGATTTCATTGTACGAGAAGAAGGATAATTTTGAGCGGCACACCGCGCGCATGATCCATGGCGATGTGGTGAATCAACTCTACACGAAATCGGATATTCCGGAGATCATCAAACTGGCACGCCTGGCGCCTTTCAGGAATGCCATTGTGAAGAGGGATAACATTGTTTTTTATGAAGACAGGAGCTATGCCTGTGATCCTGAATTCCTGGAAATATTCAGACCGGAAATGCTTATCGGGGACATCACAACCGCATTGAACGATCCTTTCAAAGTCATTCTTTCCCTTGAAACAGCAAGAAAATATTTTGGAGATGAAAATCCCGTGGGACAATCGATACAGCTGGTTCACCAGTTTGGTTACCAGCCAGATTTGTATGAGGTAACAGGTGTGTATCGCGCATTTCCGGAGAATACACATTTCAGCCTTGATCTGCTCACCTCTTTTGATCAACCCGACAACTACAGTGGCACGGCATGGGTGTATGCGAAGCTGGTCCCCGGAGCGAAAAGTGAGAAGATCGAACAACAGGTAAGACAGCTTATCCGGGACAACAATGACCAGGAGTATGCACGGGGGATCGATCCTTTCATCACCCCGTTGGAGGAGATCCACCTGAAGTCGCACCTTGCCCGCGAACTCGGAAGGAATGTGCAATATCTCAACCTGGTGGTCCTTTTTATTGCCGGTTTACTGGTCTTTGTCCTTGCATGGTTCAATTTCTCCCTGCTGTCGGTGAGTCATAACCAGCTGAATATAAAGAAACTGATATGCCAGTGGCAGCTTGGGGCGACGAGAAAGGTGTTTTTTCAGCAGTTTTTTATTGAGTTTCTAACCATAGGCATGATTGCCTTCATTTTAGGAATACTATTGAGCATTGTGCTCTCAGAGCCCATTCGGAATACATTGGGTATTGCCCTCGTACACAACAGGAATTTATTTTACCTGAGCCTGCTGTTTATTTTTATGCTATTGGTCTTTTCCGCAGCGGCAACCTCAGTATTTGCATCCTCCCGACTATATCGTAAACTTAAAATCAAATACTTAACCGCCCATAAGAGTTCCCGGCGGCCCCTGAATACAAGGACTCGTTATGTCAGGTATGTGATCATTATTGAATTTGTGATCACCTACATCCTGATGAGCAACCTTTTCATGATCCGCGAACAGGTGAATTATTCCATCAACCAACAGATTGGATCCAATGATTCCACAACCTTGCAGATTCCCAATCTTCCCAGACCGGTGATAGATGCATACGAGATATTCAGGGATGAGTTAAAAAAATATCCGGCGATCGGCGAAGTAACTGCCATGATGGAGGAACCCGGTGGTATGGCCATGGATGCCTTTACTTACAGCGTTGAAGGATTGCCCGATCATGGGGACCGTCTTTTTGTATTCCCCGTTGACGAGAATTTTATCCGTTTTTACGACCTCAACATACTGGCTGGGAAAGATTTTCCGGAAATCTATGATACCAGGGATACCACAGAATTCTTTATTCTGAATGAAACCGCTGCAAAACGCCAGGGCACTGAAGACTATCAAGCGATTATAGGGCGGGAATTACATTTGGATTTTGAAGCAGAAGGGTTTATTTATCCAGGTGAGATTATTGGTGTGGTGGAGGATTTTCACCTTTCAGACATGACCAGGGAGATCGATCCAATGGTAATATTTCCTGAATATACATGGCTGTTTTGCTTTTCAATTCAGTTCAATGGTGATACGAAACAGGGGTTGAATGTACTCAGGGACACATGGGAACTGTTTTATCCGGATTACCCGCTGAGATATACATTTACCAGCGAACTTTACAGTCAGCTTTATGCGAATGAATTAACTGAATTGAAGCTGCTGTTGATCTTTAGTCTGATTTCCATACTCATTGCCGGAACCGGGCTGTTCGCACTCAGTGGATTCTTCATGCAGCAAAAGATGCATGCTGCTGCAATACGTAAGGTCAATGGTGCCCGCATGACCCAGATCATCCTCCCGGAGCTGATGCAATATCTGCTTCTTTCGCTGATTGCAGCGTTGATCGCATTTCCGGCAGCCTGGTTTTCCATCGACAGGTGGCAGGATAGCTTCGCTTATCAGTCGGTATCTCCTGGTTGGATCTACCTGGGAATAGCAGGTTTCCTGGTACTGTTTTCGTGGATCTCTGTCATGTACCACACAGTCAGGCTTGCCCGCCTTAATCCCATAGAGTTTATACGCAATGAATAACAACATGGCCGTGCGCATTGACAAACCTTAATAAAACTTAAAAGACGCCTTCCGTTACAATGCTGTCTCTTCATTAGCGTTATATTCACGCAGTAATTGATCCAGATATGAGAAAACTTCTTTCCACCTACATTGTATTCATGCTGTTGTTTAGTTCAGCCAAAGCACAGATGATACCTGATCCGGAAGTCAACCCAATCCTGCTTGCCAATCACTGGGATGCTTCATGGATAACAGTTCCTGATGCACCCCCCTCCAGTTATGGAGTGTATTTTTTCAGAAATGAAATTGAAATTGATAAGATTACCGATCCATTTGTTATTCATGTGTCAGCCGACAATCGATATAAATTATATATAAATGGTGAATGGATCGGGCTCGGTCCGGCACGGTCAGATGCAGATAACTGGATCTATGAAACATACGATATATCAAAATACCTTTTGGAAGGTACCAATGTGATCACTGCCGAAGTATGGAATTTCGGAAAATACAAACCATGGGCACAGGCGTCATTGTTTACAGCTTTCATTGTCCAGGGGGATGATACCGTTTCCTCGATGCTGAATACTCCGGGCAACTGGCGTTGCTACAGGTCGCGGGCACATACGCCCTATGAAGCAGAGCGTGAGGGGATTGAAAAATATTCTATTACAGGACCGGGTGACCACATTGATGGCAACAATTATCCCTGGGGTTGGAAAACAAAAGGATATAATTTTTCGGAGTGGCAAGCGCCTGCCACAGGATCCAGCGGGGCACCTAAAGGCGTGGGGACCCGTATTACACATGCCCTGGTACCACGTACCATTCCGGCAATGGAGCGGACCCTGCTGGAAGGTCCCCGAATCAGAAAAGAGAATGACCAGGTATTGGCAGGTGCCAGGTCAGAAGCCCTCAGGGACTATACGATTCCAGCGCATACAACGCAAACCCTCCTGCTGGACCAGGGTGAACTCGTCACAGCCTATCCTGAGCTGATCTTGTCGGGAGGCAAGAATGCACAGTTATCGTTCACCTATGCCGAAGCATTGTCTAACCCGAAAGGGCACAAACTTCATCGCGATTCAATAGATGGGCTATTCATACAGGGCAATACTGATCAGGTGATCAGCGATGGCATGATGAAACGTACATATACTACGCTCTGGTTCAGGACATTTCGCTATATACAAATAAGTATCCAAACCCGGGATGAGCCACTGACCATCCATTCGCTGAACCCCGTCTTCACAGCCTACCCCTTTCAGGAGAAAGCCTATTTCGAATCTGACATGCAAGAACTTACGACTTTGTGGGAAGTGGGCTGGAGAACTTCCAGGCTTTGCGCCAATGAGCTGTATTTCGATTGTCCCTATTATGAGCAGCTTCAATATGTGGGTGACACGCGGATCCAGGCATTGATATCGCTATATGTTGCGGGAGATGACCGGCTTATGCGCAAAGCGATCAATGATTTCTACCACTCGATCATTCCGGAAGGGCTTACCCTCAGCCGGTATCCTTCTGAACCACGGCAGGTAATTCCAACCTATTCTCTTTTCTGGGTGTCGATGATCCACGATTACCTGTGGCACCGCAACGATTACCTGTTTGCCGCACAGTATCTCGTCAGCATACAGCATGTGCTGCAATGGTTTGAGAACAGGATCGACACATCCACCGGCATGCTGGGAGCATTGACATGGTGGCCTTTTGTCGACTGGACCACAACCTGGTCATGGAATGCCTGCACACAAATGGGCGGCGTGCCTCCGGGAGGACAGGAAGGTCAATCAGCTATTATTACCTTGCAATATGCAAGGACACTTGACCAGGCTGCGGATATTTTTGGATTCTTCGGTCTTGACGGACTTGCTGCAGACTATACACGTCTGGCAGATGCACTTGTGGAGGCGACAAGAGTACAGTGCTGGGACGATGAACGCGGACTTTTTGCCGATACACCTGCAAAAGAAGAATTCAGTCAACACACCAACACATTTGCGGTCCTTACCAACGCTGTACCAAAAGAGGAACAGGCGTTGTTCATGGAGCAGGTGCTCAGGGATACTTCGTTGGTAGAGGCATCACTCTATTTCCGATACTACGTGAACCGTGCTGCAATGCAGGCCGGACTGGGAAATAAGTATATTTCAATGCTCGAGCCATGGCAAAACATGCTTGACCAGGGACTCACTACGCTGCCAGAAATACCGGATACCCAACATACCCGCTCCGACTGTCATGCATGGAGCAGCAGCCCGCTCTATGAATTACTTGCGTCAGTGGCCGGTATACGACCTGCCGGTCCTGGTTTTGAGTCGGTTATTATTGAACCACGTCCAGGGACACTGAAGTGGATCAGGGCAGGCATGCCACATTATTATGGTGATATCAAACTGGACCTGGAATTTGATCAAGGAGGTTCCGTACACGGTTATGTTTTCGTTCCACCCAGTCTGAAAGGCGTTTTTGTCTGGGATCATCAAACCGTTGATCTCGTTCCGGGTAAGCAGCGTATTTCAATCGATGCCATGGGTTCAAAATTTAAAATTATTCCTCGGAGATAAATATTTTTATTCTATTTTATTACCTTTAGGCCCTTGGATTTTCCAGGTCCAAACACATAAAAATTGCCAGCATGAATAATAAATACAATAATCCGCAGTTGTGGATGTTGGTCGTATTAAGGGTCGCCATCGGATGGCATCTCTTATACGAAGGTATTGTTAAAACAATGAATACCAACTGGTCATCTGTCGGTTACCTCATGGATTCAAAAGGGTGGTTCGCAGGAATATTCCAGGAAATCGCCAGCAACCCGGGGCTCCTCCAGGTAGCGGATTTTCTGAATATCTGGGGACTCATTTTGATTGGTCTCGGACTCATACTCGGTATGTTCACCAGGGTATCCATCATTGGAGGCATCGCCCTGCTTGCCTTGTATTACCTTTCGCATCCCCCATTAATCAATGCCAATTACGCCATCCCATCGGAAGGCAATTATATGTTTGTAAATAAAAATTTGATTGAGATGTTGACACTGGCTGTGTTGCTGGTATTTCCCACAGGACATATCATTGGCATCGACAGGTTTATTTTCAGAAAGAATGTAGCAAGATCATAAGCAAGGACTATGGAAAATAATCAGCAGGATAAGGATAAGAAGTCACAGGATCAGCACAAGAAGAAAAAGATCGAATCGACTGACAGGCGCACGCATGACCCGGCGCT
>CAYOSB010000154.1:6839-9388 GCA_964406495.1 uncultured Bacteroidaceae bacterium
CGCAGGGAAGTACTGAAAGGAATGGCAACGGTTCCTGTCCTCGGTGCATTCGCATACGGGGTTTGGCGAAAGAAAAAGCTGGACCATTACAGGAGTCATCAGCTCCGTCAGGAGCTTAACATGAGCAGTGTCGCCCCTGCAGAACCAAAGAAGATATGGGACGGCGAACCCTTGCGACTGGGTGTTATCGGCTACGGCATCCGTGGCAACCACCTGCTCAGAGCTGCAGGATTTGCCATGCCTTCGCTGTTGCAAAATTGGAAGGAGCGTGCCGTACAGAACAGTGACGACAAGCGCTATGTTGAATTTAAGGAACAGGACGACCTTAATATTGTCGTTAACGGGGTCTGTGATCTATTCAGTATACGAAGAGATGAAGCTGCAGAGGCTGCTGCCAATGTGAACAGGGAAGGCACGGATGGCTCATTTGGCCCGCAACCGAAAAAATATAAAAATTATCAGGACCTCCTGCAGGCACCAGATATTGATGCTGTGATCATAGCAACACCAGACCACTGGCATACACGTATTACTATCGAGGCTGCGCGGGCAGGGAAACATGTGTATGTCGAAAAGGGCCTCGCCCGGCATGTGGAGGAAGTATTTGCCATCCGGGAGGCCATTCGTGAAACCGGGGTAGTATTCCAGCTTGGTCACCAGGGAAGACAGACGGACAGTTACATAAAAGCAGCAGAGGCAGTTGAAAAAGGACTGGTGGGCGAGATCAACCTGATCGAGATCTGTACAAACAGGAATTCACCCAATGGCGCATGGGTATATAATATTGATCCGAGGGGTACGGAGGAAACCATTGACTGGAAAATGTTTGAAAAACCATGTGAAGAAAAACATCCTTTCAGCCCGGAACGGTTTTTCAGGTGGAGATGCTGGTGGGATTATGGAACCGGGCTTTCGGGTGATTTGCTCACACACGAGTATGATGCCATCAACCAGATTGTAAAAATGGGGATTCCAGCATCTGCTGTTTCCTCAGGTGGCGTTTATTTTTACGAGAAGCCTGAACACTATGTCAATGAAGTGAGAGAGGTTCCGGATGTATGGAATGCCGTGATGGAATATCCCGAAAGGAATTTCTCACTGTTGTACAGTGCTACCCTGGCCAGTAACAGGGACCGTGGAAAAGTGATCATGGGACATGACGGTTACATGGAACTGGGTAATACGCTTAATATATATGCAGACCGGGAAAGTACACGATATAAGGACAAGATCAACAGCGGTCTGATCGATCCTTCCACCCCGATCTATTCCTATATCCCGGGAAGAAAGGACGTGGATGCTGTTGCCACAGCCACTGAACAGTATTTTGCAGGCCGGGGCTTGCTTTATACATACCGCAACGGAAAACGGGTGGACACCACGCACCTGCATATTGCTGAGTGGATACAGGCAATAAGGGAAAACGGCAAGACCAGCTGTGATATTGACGAGGCCTTTGAAGAAGGGATCACCGCCAGCATGGCTACCATCGCTTACAGGGAGGACCGCAAAGTCAGTTGGGACCGCGAAAAGGAGGAAATCTCCTGAGGAGCAAACGCAGAAAAGTAGTATGCAATTACGTAAGATTCAATCATATCTGGATTCTTATAGTATTGTTAGTCAAGCATATGATTGCTATATTACATATTTCGAACTGATCGCCTGGCCCGTAAAAAAAGGATCATAAAGTTATAAAGATATTTATTCCACACTTTTTTGCATGGCTTTATAGCGCTTCCATATTTCGAGTAGTTCCCTGGTGAGCTCTAGTTCGGAGCAGTGGTAATCACAGGTCATTTGCTGGTTCAGGTAGATCATAAATTGTTCCAATGACTCCTTTTTAAGACCTGTTACACCTGCAAGGTTGGTTGGTCCGAGCACGCGATTATAGCGTTCAATCAGCTTCCGGTCCTGTTTCAATCTGAATGCCCTTCGTGCTTTTTTCTCTCTTCCGGAGAGGTTATAGTAGAGGAAAGATACCGGTGATGTAAGCAGGAAGCCGCCACTTTTCAACTTCTGCTCATCCATATCGAACGGGATCAGGTCCGCATCCTGTTTCGGAAGACCCAATGCATTACCAAGGTCTTCCGGCACTCCCCGTCTTTCAACCTCAGCGATAAAATCCTGGTAACTGGAGCCCCATTCAAAGATCATTGTACCTGGAAGCGCGTATACTTTCCGTCGTAATCTTACATGAATTCCGGGCAGGGAAGCGATTACAAATATGGTGGTATCGTGAAAAGAAATATTAAAAAAAGAGAGCCGATCGGTAGCCCGTACCCTGATACTGAATATGCCCATACTATCTGTCATATCTCCCTGTCCTGATCCATGAGCAACGACATTTGTATAGGGAACGGGGCGAAAGTGCGCGTCATACACTGTTCCTGTGAAGAGCCATGTCTGCTGGCTTTCCTGTCCATATGCCAAGCATAGCGGAATCCACAAAAAGAAATACAACAAGAATGGCAGCAGACTTTTCACAAGTATATATTTTAGTTATAGTATTAATTTACAATATGTTATAAACTTCGTTTTCTCTCAAGGTG
>CAYOSB010000155.1:0-4893 GCA_964406495.1 uncultured Bacteroidaceae bacterium
GCTTATGACCTTTGCGGCTACTGTGATCTCTGTGGTGGCTATTTCAAACCGGGTGTCACGGAGCTTGAGACAGGAGCTGAAAAACAGCTGTGTCCGGCAGCTGCTATTGAAAGAAAATTCATTGAAGAACCTTATTTTGAGTATATAATTGATGAAGAGTTATGTATCGGTTGCGCAAAATGTGTGAAGGGATGTAGTGCATTTGGCAACGGATCGCTGCACCTGCAGATCAGGCACGACCTGTGTGTCAATTGTAATGAATGCAGCATCGCCCGGGTATGCCCGTCTGATGCCATCAGCAGGGTGCCAGCCAGCGAGCCTTATATGATCAAGGGTGATTTCACATCAAAGGATTCGGAAGGAGCGGGCGCATGATCAAAAAGAAGTACAGATCGCTGGTCCTTTTGCTGATGGTGTTTGCCTTTCTTGCATTGAACGCCCAGCAACGCTTTCCAAAGCCGGAATTCGAAAGTGGTTATGAACAGCCGGATGCCACCACGCCTGAGCCAAGGGGTGCAGGACTGGAGGTACTTGATGTTGTTGTATTATTTGGTGTACTTGTGCTGGCTACATGGCTTATCCTGAAAAAGCGCTCGCGGCGGGGCATCCTCTGGCTTTCGGTGTTTACATTACTTTATTTTGGATTTTACAGGAACGGTTGCATTTGTCCCATTGGTTCCATCCAGAATGTTACGCTTGCTATTTTTGATCCAACCTATAAAATATCCATAACAGTATTGCTGTTTTTCCTGCTTCCGTTGGTTTTCGCCCTGTTTTACGGACGATCTTTCTGTGCAGCCGCATGTCCGCTCGGGGCAATACAGGACCTGGTGGTGATCAAACCCATTTCAGTTTCCAGCTGGGTGCGGAAGACATTGTCATTCATCCCCCATATTTATATTGGATTGGCAGTGCTCTTCGCTGCAACGGGAACCGACTTTATTATCTGCAGGTATGATCCCTTTGTGGGTATTTTCAGGATGGATGGTCCCTACCTGATGATCGGACTGGGTATTGCTTTTCTGGTACTGGGAATGTTTTTTGCCAGGCCCTACTGCCGTGTTTTCTGCCCCTACAGTGTGCTGCTTGGTTTCGGGTCCCGATTCTCCAGTAAGCATATTACAATCACACCTTCAGAATGCATTAATTGTAAGTTATGTGCAAATTCCTGTCCGTTTGATGCTATTGAAGCCCCCATCGATGAAAAGGTGCGTACCGAGTCGAACATTCGCAAGAATCTAAGGCTGTATGTCATCTTCGGATTGCTCGTTCCTGTATGGATCTTTGCAGGCGGTTTTGCCGTTTCCGGGGCACATGTGTTCCTTTCAAAGGCACACCCTGATGTGTACCTGTCTGAATTGCTGATCGCACACCCGGAACTCAGGGAGGATACAGAAAATCTTGATATCCAGGCCTTCCTGGAATCCGGTAAGTCCATGGACCAACTGGTTGAAGAGGCTTCAGTGATCAGGGCCAAATTTAAACGGGGCGGATGGTACCTTGGCGGATATCTTGGACTTGTGCTCGGGATCATGATGATGAATCAGTTCGTGCTCAGGAAGCGAAAAGACTATATACCACACAAGCGAGATTGCTTCAGTTGTGGCAGATGCATGGATTATTGTCCGGTAGATAAATAACTAAGAAGATGAATCAGGAAGAAAAAATAAAACTGGCCAGGCAGGTGATGCAGATATCAGGGATCTTTACCCTGGTGGTAGCTGCATTGATGCTCATTAATTTCGTCCAGTTAAAAAAATATGAACCGCTTGAAAGCGAAACACTCAATGCCCTTGTTGAGCAGCTGGAGAACGATCCCCGCAATGAAGCATTGAAAGAAGAGATCCGGGATTTTGACCTGATGGTCAGGAAAGCCTATTTCACATCCACATGGCAGGTCAGAACAGGTGCAGTATTCATGCTGATCGGTGGAATCCTGTTTGCTGCCTCCCTTAAAATATATACGGATATCCGCAGGCGCATCGGTATCCCCGATGCCCAAAAAGAGGACTTTTTACAGTCAAGAATGGCAGCATCGAGATGGCTGCTGGTAGCAGGAGTGGTTATTTTTGGATTGGCCTTTTTTGCTGCCTTTTCAAGTACGAATTATCTTGAAAATTATTACCCGGAGGCAGTGGCTGATGTCGGTTCGCAGTCTGCAGAAGACGAGATCGAGATCGTAGAGATTGTCGATGCAGAAGGTAATGCTGCTATCGGAGCAGGTGCAGGCGCTGTTCAGGATACAGCAGAAGGAGTTGGCAATGAACAGCAGACCACCGGGCAGGAAGAAGATGCAGCCGGGGAGTCACAGTCCACCGGCGGACAACAGGAAACACCTGCAGAAGAAGTATATGGTCTTGCTGAATTCAAAGAACAACACAATAGTTTCAGGGGGCCGATGGGACTGGGTGTCTCCTACCATAAAAATATACCTACCAGCTGGGATGGGGCTTCCGGGAGCAACGTGGTTTGGAAAGTGGCTATCTCGAAGCCGGGGTATAATTCCCCGGTGATCTGGGACGATAAATTGTTCCTGGCTGGTGCAGATGAGTCGGCCCGCATTGTGAGTTGCTACAACAGGAATACCGGCCAGCTGTTGTGGGAGCAGAAGGCGGAGAATATCCCTGGTTCACCATCGAGAATGCCCAATGTTACTGAAGACACAGGGCTTTCAGCGCCAACTTGTGCTGTTGATGGTTATCGCGTGTATGCCATTTTTGCCACAGGAGATGTGATCGCATTTGATTTTGAGGGAAACAGGGTATGGGCCCGCAACCTGGGTGTTCCGGAGAATCATTACGGACATTCATCTTCCCTGCTCGTGTGGAACGGGAAGCTGATCGTTCAGTACGATACCGGGAAGAGCGGAAGAATGTTGGCACTGGATACGAAAACCGGGGAAAGTATCTGGGATATTTCCCGGGATAACCATATCTCATGGGCTTCACCGATCCTGATCAACTATGCAGGTAAAATGCAAGTCGTGACCAACACCGATCCGCTTGTGGCAGGCTATGATGTGGAGACCGGGGAGGAAATATGGAAATTGGCCGTGATGATGGGCGAGGTGGGACCCTCATGTGCATATGAAGACGGTCTCGTTTTTGCCAACAACGAATATGCAAGCCTGGTAGCCATCAACCCCGAACCGGGTGCCGAAGTTCAGTGGGAAAATTATGATTACCTCTCCGAAGCAGCCAGTCCCGTGGCCCACGATGGACTGCTTTACCTGGCAACAAGCTATGGAGTGCTTGTGTGTTATGATGCCAAAACAGGTGAACAGGTATGGGAACAGGATTTCGGTGCAACCCTCTACAGCTCACCCATGGTGGTGGATGGAAAACTGTACATCATGGACAATGACGGGGTGATGCATATCATGAAGGCAGACCGGTCAGGGACCATTATCAGCCAGCCTGAACTTGGAGAAGCATCTTATGCGATCCCGGCATTTGCTGATGGAAGGATATATATCAGGGGGAGTGAAAGTTTATACTGTATAGGCAATTAGAAGTAGCATAGCGGAGGTATGAAGACGGAAGAACAATACAAGGATATTGACCAGATCGTAAGAGAACTCGGGCGTGACCAGTCGGCTGTTATCCCTGTACTGCAGGCAATACAGGGAAAATACAATTACCTTCCTGAAGCGGCCCTGCGCCGTGTTTGTGAAGTTTCGGATATTACCCCTGCAATGATCACCGGTGTGGCAAGTTTTTATTCTCAATTCAGGTTCAAACCTGCAGGAGAACATATGGTCAAGGTGTGTGTGGGGACAGCCTGTCATGTTAAAGGAGCAGAACAGGTATACGATTCTATCCGCAGGAAACTGAACATGGAGGGAGGTGCAGATACTTCCGAAGACAGGAAATATACCGTGGAGAAAGTAAACTGTCTGGGATGCTGTACCCTTGCCCCGGTTGTGCAGATCGATAACATCACATATGGACATGTTGCCTCGGCAGCGGTTGAAGGGGTGCTGGAGGATTTCGAGAAAGCAAAGGACGGTGGTACAAAACAACGCTTCAGGAAAGCCAGCGGAGAAGAGATACAGGGCGAGATCCGGATCGGCCTGGGATCGTGCTGTGTGGCCAGTGGAAGCGATGAGATCAGGGATGCCGTAAAAAATACGATCGACAGGAACAGCCTGAATGTGAAACTTAAACATGTCGGATGTGTGGGAATGTGTCACCAGGTCCCCCTGGTGGAAGTTGTTCCTGTCGAGGGAGAACCTGTCCTGTATTCACACGTGAAATCCGTGGACGTGGACCAGATCGTGCGACAGCACTTTAAGCCAACCAGTTTATGGAATCGGGTCAAAGGACAGGTAATCAATGTGCTGGAAAATGTGGTGGATGATGGTAAGTGGTCGGGCGTGGACAGGTATTCACTGAATGTCAGGGAGAAACATGTCGCAGCTTTTCTCGACCGACAGGTACCTGTTGCCACTGAGTATCGCGGTGTGATCAACCCGGTGGACATTGACGAATACAAGGAACGGCAGGGATTCCTGGCACTGCGGAAGAGCCTTGAAAAAGATCCGCAAAAAATTATTGATGAGCTGAAGGATAGTGGTATACGGGGGAAAGGTGGAGCAGGCTTTCCCACCGCAACCAAATGGCAGCTTGTTGCAGACCAGCCCGGACCAAAAAAATATGTGATATGTAATGGTGACGAAGGAGATCCGGGAGCGTTTATGGACCGGATGCTGCTGGAGTCATATCCCTACAGGATCATTGAAGGAATTATCGTTGCAGGATACAGCGTGGGAGCAGATGAAGGAATTCTCTATATTCGGGCAGAATATCCCCTGGCAGTTCAGCGGGTGCAGGAGGCGCTTGACCAGTGCTATGCACATGGCTATCTTGGTGAAAACATCCTGGATTCGGGGTA
>CAYOSB010000155.1:4903-9341 GCA_964406495.1 uncultured Bacteroidaceae bacterium
CTGCGGATTTATCAGGGGGCAGGGGCATTTGTATGTGGCGAGGAGACCGCGCTCATTGCCTCTATAGAAGGCAAGCGCGGGTTCCCGCGGATGCGGCCACCTTTTCCTGCTGTAAGCGGATTATGGGAAAAACCGACACTTGTCAATAATACGGAAACTTTTGCCCAGATCGCCTATATCCTCAGACACAGTTCCAATGGATTCAATAAAGTGGGAACCGAAAAATCGAAAGGGACAAAGGTGTTCGCACTTGCCGGTAAAGTGACACGCGGGGGATTGATTGAAGTTCCAATGGGTATTACTATTCGCGAAGTTGTGGAGGAGATCGGCGGAGGGGTGGCACCCGGTCGCACATTTAAAGCTATTCAGATTGGCGGACCCTCCGGCGGGTGTATCCCTGCAAGTCTGTCGGATACACCCATTGATTTTGAATCCCTTACAGGGGTGGGAGCCATGATGGGTTCAGGAGGAATGGTGGTGCTCGACGATACGGATTGTATGGTGGATATTGCAAAGTATTTTCTCTCTTTTACACAGAATGAATCTTGCGGAAAATGTACCTTCTGCAGGCTCGGCACAAAACGGATGCTGGAGATCCTTGAACGGATCACGGAAGGGAAAGGGACAATGAAGGACCTGGAAGATCTTGAAAGCCTGGCCGACTGGACTGCCAAAGGGAGTTTATGCGGATTGGGCAAGACAGCACCGAATCCCATTAAAACGACCCTCGAATTTTTCAGGGAAGAATACGAAGCACATATCAATGGCACCTGCCCGACAGGAAAATGCAAAGAACTGATCCATTACGAGATTACAGATGATTGTATCGGGTGTACCCTGTGCGCACAGGATTGCCCGGTGGATGCCATCCCTTTTGCACCCCACGAAAAACATGAGATCGACCTGGAACTCTGTATCAAATGCGATGGCTGTCGACAGGTATGCCCGGAAGATGCAGTCATCGTTAAGTGAACAGGACCATTGAATGTTGGTCAGACCGATGCAATAATGACACATGAAGTAAATGTAGGATCCGAAATGATCAATAAGAAAAGCAAATGGTGAAGCTGAAAATAAATAATAAGGAAGTCAACGTGCCTGAGGGGATCACCGTTATGGCTGCTGCACGTATGCAAGGTTTCGATGTACCTTCAATGTGCTACAGGGATGGAAAACCGCATTTTACATCCTGTATGATCTGTATGGTCAAGGATAAAAAAAATAACCGGCTTTTTCCTTCCTGTTCAGTAAAAGCAGCACAAGGGATGGAGATAATCACCCACGATGCCGAGATCGAGGAATCCAGGAGAACTGCGCTCGAACTGATGCTGAGCGAGCATACGGGTGATTGTGAGGCACCCTGCCAGGTGACCTGTCCGGCACATATGGATATTCCCCTGATGAATCGTTTGCTTGCTGAAGGAAAATTTGAAGAGGCATTGGAGACTGTTAAAAAAGATATCGCCCTGCCCGGGATATTCGGCCGGATCTGCCCCGCTCCCTGTGAGGGTGCATGCCGGCGTAAAAGTGTCGACAAAGCAGTTTCGATTTGCCTGTTGAAGCGATATGCCGGGGATCATGATATGGATGCTGCTGATTCGTACCAACCCGGCAAATTACCCGCCAATGGAAAAAAGGTGGCGGTCATTGGCGCCGGATCCGCCGGGCTTTCCGCAGCTTATTACCTGCAACTCCGGGGTTACCAGTGCGACATTTATTTTCGGGGTCGTCACCCGGGCGGGACCCTTTGGGACGAGGTGGAAAACGGTGTGTTGCCTGAACGCGTCCTGGAGCATGAGATCAAGCTGATCAGGGACCTGGGGGCCTGGTTCTATCCGGATACATTCGTGGATCCGGAACATTTCAGGGAGATTGAAAAAAAATTTGATGCGGTGCTCGTGGCAACAGGTAGCGGCGATTCCGGCGCGGAAACATGGGGGCTGGAGATGAGCGGCAAAGGAATTGCAGCAGATAAAAGAACGTATCAAACGCCCCGTGAAAAGATCTTCGCGGCCGGCAGCGCAGTGCGTCATTCCAAACTGGCGATCCGGGCACTTGGACAGGGCAAGGAAGCAGCATTCAGCATTGATCAGTACCTCCAGGGGAAAGAGGTAAGCGGAGAACCGTTCCTGTTCAATTCCAGGTTCGGAAAACTGCTCCCGGAGGAGGTCATGGAATATATGAAAGAATCGGTGGATGACAACCGCTTTGAACCTACTGACCTGGCAGCTGGATTTTCAAAGGAGGAGGTGATGCGGGAAGCCGCCAGGTGCCTGCATTGCGACTGCAGGGAATTGACCGACTGCAAATTGCGGTTGTTATCTGATGAATATAAAGCCAACCAGAAAAGATTCTGGTCGAATGATCGCCGCCAGGTGCAGAAACGGCATTTTGGTTCTCGAAAAGCAAGGAAGAGCCTGAACGATCCAGGTAGTGATTCCGGAAGTATTCTTCATGCGCGTGAACACGATGGCGATATATTTGTAATATATGAACCGAATAAATGCATCCGCTGCGGTATCTGTGTGCGCATCACCGAGGAGCATAAAGAGAAATTCGGTATGAGCTTTATCGGCAGGGGATTTGATGTGGTGATCGGAGTTCCGTTTGGTGAAGCGCTGGAAAATGGACTCGAAAAGGTGGCCGGACAGGTGGTGGAAGAGTGTCCTACAGGTGCACTTACAAAACGATAATTAGAATGGTGTTCATGAAAAAACGTTATTACATCATACGACAATTAGTTGTCCTATTGGCATTTGCCCCGTTCATGCAGCATCATTTGTATGCCCAGTCCGAATGGCCAAACTTCAGGGGCGATCCCCAATTGTCCGGAACCTCGCTGGCAGATATTCCCGCACAACCGGAATTACGCTGGAGTTTTAAGACCGGTGATGCGATAAAAGCTGCACCGGTGGTGAGTGAAGGCATTATAGTTGCCGGTTCAGTGGATGGTAATGTGTATGGCATTACAATGGATGGGAAGATGAAATGGAAGATCAATACCGGTAACGGTATCGAGGCCCCTGCATTGTTGCGTAATGGTGTGGCCTATATCGGAAATCTCGATGGGAAGGTGTTTGCAATCGAGCTTCAAACTGGAAAGACGCTATGGACCTATGCTACTGAAGGACAGATCATGGGAGCTCCGAATTATTGGAATGGCAATATGCCCGGTGCCGGAAATGCTTCGGTTGCTTCCGGGACAGTTGGATCAGATGACAAGGGAGTAGTAGTGATTGGCAGTTACGATTATTTCCTCCACGGGATCGATGCCGCAACAGGGGAGGGACTATGGAAATATGAAGCTGATAATTTTATAAATGGTACCCCGGCAATCTATGAAGGGGTAGCTGTATTCGGAGGTTGTGACGGGCTGTTACACCAGGTGAACGTGCGTGATGGATCACTTGTGAAACGGCAACCTGTTGCCACCTACGTGGCCGGCTCAGTAGCGGTTGATGACTGGATCACTTTTGTAGGCGATTACGATGGAAAATTCACCGCGCTCGATATCAGGGAAGGGAAAGAATTGTGGAGTTTTAAGAATACCAATGCGGAATTGCCCTTTATTGCTTCACCATCGCTCTCTCAACAGCGTGTCTATATTGGAAACCGCGATAAATTCGTCTATTGTTTTGACAGGAAGGATGGTGACTTACTGTGGAGTGTGAACACCCGTGGACGGGTGGATGCTTCACCTGTGCTTGTCCGGAATGAGCTCCTGGTGGCCACTATGCGTGGAGACCTGTTCATCATGGATGCAGCCAATGGAAAAATAAAATGGAGCTATGAGCTGGGTAGCGGGATCTTCGGCAATCCCGCTGTGATAGATGGATATATAATTGCTGGTGCGCAGGACGGAAGGATTTATTGCTTTGGGGAAAAGTAAAGCATCGCAACCTCATGTGCCGCTTTCAAACGATATAATTATTGAGATAAATAGTTAAGACAATCATGAGAATCATACAAATCATACCGGGCTCAGGAGGGAGTTTTTACTGTGGCAATTGTCTGCGCGACAGTAAATTTGTTGAAGCGTTGCGGGCCTCTGACCACCAGGTGACCAAAATTCCAATGTATCTGCCGCTTTTTGCCGATGAACACGATCTGACCGGCGAGATTCCTGTTTTTTATGGTGCGATCAGTATCTACCTGAAACAACAATTTCCCATTTTCAGGAAAGCCCCCGGTTGGTTCGACAGAATACTGAATGCTAAACCAATGCTGAAGCTGGCTTCCAAATTTGCTGGTTCGACCCGCGCTGCCGGACTGGAGGAAATGACCGTATCTATGCTGATGGGGGAAGAGGGACAGCAGAAAAACGAACTTGATAAAATGGTGGACTGGATCGCCACACATTGCAAGCCTGATGTGATCCATCTTTCAAATGCTTTGCTTGTGGGCCTTGCACATCGACTCAGTGAGAAAATAGGCGTTC
>CAYOSB010000156.1:0-9207 GCA_964406495.1 uncultured Bacteroidaceae bacterium
AATCATCTGCGCCTGGGTATGGCACGCAGATCAGATATGTAACACACTTAATATGAGACACTAAATAGAACATTAGATGAAAGAGATACTTTCTTACCTGTTTGACCACAAGACCCTGACAAAGGATGATGCAAAAGAGGTGTTAACAAATATTGCTTCGGGGAAATACAACGATCCGGAGATTGCTGCGTTCGTTTCAGTTTACCTGATGCGTGCCATAACAGTGGAAGAGCTTACTGGCTTCAGAGATGCGCTGCTTGATTTGTGCATCCCGATTAATCTTTCAGAATTCAATACCATTGATGTCTGTGGTACAGGCGGCGATGGAAAAAACACATTCAATATTTCCACACTCACATCCTTTATCGTGGCAGGAGCGGGAGAGAAAGTGGCGAAGCACGGGAATGTCAGCGTCTCTTCCAACTGTGGTTCCTCAAATCTGATGGAGTATTACGGGTACAAGTTTTCGAATGACAATGATAAGTTGCGACGGGAGATGGATCGTGCCGGCATAACTTTCCTGCACGCTCCCCTGTTCAACCCGGCCATGAAAAATGTGGCTCCCGTGCGGAAGAGCCTGCGCATGAAGACATTTTTCAACATGCTGGGACCCATGGTAAATCCGTCTTCACCGCAAAATCAACTGGTAGGCGTCTTCAGCCTGGATGTGGCCCGGTTGTATAATTACATTTACCAGGATTCAGCCATCAACTTCACCATTATTCACTCCCTTGACGGGTATGATGAGATTTCACTGACCGGGCCTTTTAAGGCCTATACAGATGCCTGGGAACGGACCATACACCCCGAAGAGACCGGGCTCAATAAGCTGGAACCTGCACAGATCCATGGCGGAGAGACCGTCGAAGAGGCAAGTAAAATATTTATCGACATCCTGGAAGGAGCAGGAACTGTGGCACAAAACCAGGCAGTGATCGCCAATGCAGCGTTTGCGTTGCAGACCATAGACAGGAGCCTAAGCATGGCGGATGCTGTCGGAAAGGCTGAAGATTCGCTGCTTTCGGGGAAGGGACTCAAAACATTTAAACAACTGATCGAACTGCAATGACCAGGACCATACTCGATACAATAACTGAGCACAAGCGGATGGAAGTGCTTAAACGGAAAAGCAGGAAGCCGCTGCAGCAGCTGAAGAGCAAGCCGCTTTTTAATCGGACTCCTGAAGATCCAAAACGCTTTTTCGATCCCGGGCGGCCCTGCGTGATTACAGAATTCAAGCGGAAATCTCCCTCCAAAGGAGTTTTGTCGGAACATACAAGCCCTGTAGCCGTGGTAACTTCATACAAGGAGGGTGGAGCCAGTGCTGCGAGCATTCTTACGGATCGTGATTTCTTCGGGGGCTCGTTTCGTGACCTGGAAAATGTAAAAACTTCTGTGGATAATCTACCGCTGCTGAGGAAGGATTTTATGATCGACCCCTACCAGGTATATGAGGCAAAGGCCTATGGTGCGGATATTATTTTGCTGATAGCCGCGATACTGGACAAGGAAGCGGTCCGGGAGATGGCTCATCTGGCGGTTTCCCTTGGATTGCATGTTCTGCTGGAAGTGCACGATGAACAGGAGCTTGACCACTGGGTGCCGGATATCAGCATGGTCGGTGTCAATAACCGTGATCTCAGGAACTTCAGTGTGGACCTGCAACGGTCGGTTGACCTGGTCAGTAAGCTTCCTGGCGAAGTGTTGAAGGTGTCGGAGAGTGGCCTGAATGAACCAAAAGAGGTTTTAAGCCTCTTTAAAGAAGGGTATGATGGATTTCTGATGGGAGAGCGATTTATGAAAACAACCGATCCGGGCGTTGCCTTCAGGGAGTTTATGGAACACCTCAATAGCCAGTGATATGGACCAGTTGAAATGTAAAGTGTGTGGTCTCACCGATCCTCAAAACGTGGCGGAAGTAAGTGCACAACTGCCCGATTACATGGGATTTATATTTTATCCGCGCTCATTGCGTTACGTAGGACACCATCCCGATCCGGCCCTCTTCTCAGCTGTGCCTGATGGCGTGGAAAAGACCGCTGTATTCGTGAATGAATATTATGAACGGATGATTGATATTACGGGTAAATTCGGGATCAGGACCATACAACTGCATGGGATGGAATCGCCTGAAACATGTAATTCATTACGATCCCATGGATTAATTGTCATTAAGGTTTTTCCAGGCGATCAACTGGAGAATTTCCGGCTGCTGAAAAATTATGAGAAGGTAGCCGATTACTTTTTGTTTGATACCCCTGCAAGATCCCATGGCGGTAGCGGACGGAAATTCGACTGGTCGAAGTTGGAAAATTGTCGGTCACCAAAGCAATTTTTCCTGAGTGGCGGTATCTCTGTAAATGACGCTGCGCATATTCGGACCTTGGATTTAAAAGGATTGTATGCTGTAGACATCAATAGTAGGTTTGAAACAGCCCCGGGTCTGAAGGATCCGGAGCTTGTAGGAGATTTTATAAATGCATTACGAAATGGAAAAGGGTAATTCATATCATGTAGACGAGAACGGATTTTATGGGCCTTACGGGGGCGCATTTATTCCTGAAATGCTGTATCCTAATATCAAGGAACTGGAGGATCAGTATATGGAAATAATATACTCTTCCGATTTTCAGCAGGAGTTCCGGGGATTGTTGAAGGATTATGTGGGAAGACCCACACCTTTGTACCATGCCAGGAGACTCTCGGCTCATTATGGTACCAATATCTTTCTCAAGCGGGAAGACCTGAACCATACCGGTGCGCACAAGATCAACAATACGGTGGGTCAGATCATCCTGGCAAGGCACCTGGGGAAGCCCCGCATCATTGCCGAGACAGGAGCAGGACAGCACGGTGTGGCTACTGCAACGGTTTGTGCACTTGCCGGACTTGAGTGTGTAGTGTATATGGGAGCACTGGATGTGGAACGGCAGGCCCCGAATGTCCGTAAAATGCAGATGCTCGGGGCAGAGGTCAGGCCCGTGTACAGCGGGAACAAAACACTAAAAGATGCCACGAATGAGGCGATACGGGACTGGATCAATAATCCTGTCGACACGCATTATATCATTGGTTCGGTCGTGGGTCCACATCCCTATCCTGATATGGTCACGCGGTTCCAGGCAGTGATCAGCGAAGAGATTAAATCACAGTTACAGGAAAAGACAGGCAGGGATTATCCGGATTTCCTGGTGGCATGCGTGGGAGGCGGAAGCAATGCAGCAGGGACTTATTATCATTATATGGATGACCTCCGGGTGAAATTGGTGTCTGTGGAAGCAGCCGGATTGGGAGTTGATACAGATCAGTCAGCTGCAACCTCCGTCCTTGGAAGGGACGGGATCATCCACGGGAGCAAAACCCTGCTGATGCAGAATGCTGATGGTCAGATCACGGAACCCTATTCCATCAGTGCGGGCCTGGATTATCCCGGAATCGGACCGATCCATGCCTGGCTCAACAGGAGTGGAAGAGCAGAAGTGTTGAATGTTACAGATCAACAGGCACTGGATGCAGCTTACCTGCTCACCCGTTTGGAAGGCATTATTCCTGCACTCGAGACGGCACATGCCCTGGCTGCACTTGATCAGCTCGAGATGAAACAGGATCAGAATGTGGTCATCAATCTCTCTGGCAGGGGAGACAAGGATATGGAAACATATGCCCGCCACCTGCCCGGCAAAAATAAAACCAGTGAATGAGAAAAGTTAAACAGTTCTATTTACAAACAATGAGAATTAGAACGATTTAAAAAATTTGCACTTAAAAAAATATAGGTAAGTGAACAGAATTGACCAACTATTTGCTGAAAAGAGAGAACGAATCCTCTCTATTTACACAACTGCCGGATACCCTGACCTTGAAGATACCCTCCCGGTTATTAAAGCACTGCAGGAGAGTGGTGCGGATATGGTCGAATTGGGAATGCCATTCTCCGATCCCCTTGCAGATGGAGAGGTGATCCAGCAGAGCAGCCAGGCGGCACTTGCCAATGGCATGCGCATCAGCCTGCTGTTTGAGCAGATCTCGGAACTCAGGAAGGAGGTACAGCTACCGGTCATCCTGATGGGGTACCTGAACCCGGTTATGCAATTCGGATTTGAGAAGTTTACCATGAAATGTAAGGAGGTTGGCATTGACGGTTTGATCCTTCCGGACCTGCCATTACATATTTACCAGGCAGAATACCGGCGCCTCGTTGAAGCGGCAGACCTGAAAATGATCATGCTGATCACACCCCAGACAAGCGAGGAAAGGGTATATAAGATCGCAGAAGCATCAGGAGGTTTCCTGTATATGGTGGCTGATTCATCTACCACCGGGGCGCGTGACGGGATCAAAGACACCCAGCTGGAATACTTTTCCAGGATCGAAAAAATGCAACTTGGCATCCCCAGGCTGATCGGTTTTGGTATCTCGAGCAATGAAACATTCAACCTGGCATGCAAGCATGCACACGGTGCAATCATTGGCAGCGCGTTCCTGCGGGCATTAGGCAGTGAAAATGTAAAAACAGTTGAAGAAAAAGTAAAGGATTTCGTCCGGTCTATTCTGGGGTGAGCTCATTATTGAACCAGAGGATCAACTTAACACCACCGCGCAATCCCGTCATTCCCGAACTTACTTCTGAAGCTGGCGAAAGAGAAATACCCGAGGTGGGATCAGATGCCCGCCCTTCACTAAGCTCACTGCCTGTGTCATAAAGTAAACCGCCTTCCACGCCCAGTGAGAGTTTTTTCATGTGGAACATGGCTTCCAAACCTGCTTCTGCCATGGGGCTTATGGCATTCAGAACAAGGCGATTGTTTTCATAATAGTACCTCGTGTTGATAATCAGGGATACTTCATCCCTGACATACCCCAGTCGCAGGTCTCCATAGGCAGACACGCTTAGGCGAAACGAATTGGATGCTGTGCTCAGCAACCTGTAACTGGCTGATACACCAAGCTGGTATGCTGATACCACCTGGTTAAGATTCAGGTATCCGGAATAGTCGGTATAATTTGCCAGTGTTCCTGTGGATGAGAATGCATACACCAATCCATATCTCAATTTTTCAGTGGGCTGTCTGAACAGGTTTATTTTTACACTGGTAAAGGGTGGAAACGATTTGAAACTGCGCGCTTCCACGGGTAACCTTGAGATAAGCGTTTCATGGTAGGATTTCAGAGCGGCAAGTTCATAGGTGCCGATGCCACCCGTAAGACTGATACCGGAACCCTGTCCTTTTGCCTGAACAACGAAGATCATGAAAATGATGGTGATGGTTATTTTTCGCATTCTTTTCTTTTTGTGACATGTACTTCTAATCTGTAAAAAACTGAATGGTCCAGACCGAATCAGTCAGGAGAAACTCTGCATTAAAAGCGTCGGCAAGGCTGCCGGTATATGACCGGTAATAGGCCCTGAGGGTAATGTCATATGTTTCACCATCGTAAATATATTCCGGGTAAAACCAGAGGCTGTCAACAAGCGTATCAGATCGAAACAACTGCTGGTTTTCCAGGAAAAGGTCGGCAAAGTATAGTGTACCCGTATCGATGCTGATCTCATACCTGAACAGCAGGCTGTCCACGATCGTAATGCTGTCAATTGTGTCAAAATTTGAAGTTATACGCACCGTGGGATTATAATCAGGTTCGATCTCTTCAAAATAGCTGCTATTGTCCGTGTAAATACAGGAATGTACAGTAAACACCAGTAATAGTATGATAAATCCAGTTCTTGCCATATAGATGAATTAAAGGGATAAAAGTAATAAAAAAATGAGGTTCCTGGTCCCCTTTCCGGATTTAAACCATTATCAAGAGGTATTGTACTTTTTAAAAATAAATGTTAAAAAATGCTTGGTTTTGAACCATTATAGCGCATTAATGTTTAAAGATATATTATAAAAATTAAACAAAAAGAATGATGAACACATTTATGAAATTAACAAAATCAATGTTGACCGGGGTACTCTTGGTGGCTTCTTTGACTTTGATGTCTTTTGCTGAATCGGACACACCTGCAGGTCCGGCTTTTTCGCTGAGCAATGAAGCGAGCACTGTTGCGTGGAAAGGAATGAAACCAGGAGGTGAACATTACGGTGTTATCGAGGTGGTTAACGGGAAGATTGATACGGATGGACAACAGGTAACAGGCGGATCCTTCACTATTGATATGAATACTATTATTTGCCAGGACCTGACTAACGAAGGAATGAACAGCAGGTTGGTAGGTCATCTTAAATCCGAGGATTTTTTCCATACGGAAGCTTATCCCAAGGCCTTTTTCAACATTACCAAGGTAACTCCCCGTCAATCTGCGGAAGAGGGATTTTCAGCAAATTATGTGGTTACAGGTAACCTGACCATACGAGGTACTACCAATGAAATCAGTTTCCCTGCCAACATTACTATGGATGAACGGCTGGTATATGCAAAGACGGGACAGATTGAATTGGATCGTACAATGTGGAATGTGAATTTCCAGTCAAAAAAGATTTTCTCCAACCTGGCAGACAGGTATATTGATGACATTATGATCGTCTCCCTGGATCTCCGTTTTGACAGAAGTTAAGTTGATCCGGGTCTATATAAACGCAAAAGGCTGTTACCTGGCGGGGGCAGCCTTTTTTAGATTGTTGGGGTAGTTTCTGATGTCAGTCCATCGTATCTTCGATGATCTCTTTCAGTATATCGGACTCTTTCATTCCCAAGGCCCTGATCTGCTGCGGGACGATACTTTCTTTAGACATACCTGGAATGGTGTTTAGCTCCAGGAAGTAGACCTGGTTGCCTCGAATGATAAAATCCACCCTGACAATACCCCTGCACCTGGTGTGGTCGTAGATTTGTGAAGCAAGCAGCATGCATTTTTTTTCAAGATCCTCATCGATTTCCGCCGGTGTGATCTCATCCGACATTCCCTCATACTTTGCTTCATAGGTAAAGAAATCGGTTTTTGAGACAATCTCGGTCAGCGGAAAAACCAGTGACCTTTTGCGGGTTTTCATCAGTCCGCACGTTACTTCCCTGCCTTTTACATAGGATTCGATGATTACCTCGGGGTCTTCCTTAAATGCCAGGTTAATGGCAGCTTTCATTTTATCCGCCTGTGTTACTTTTGTTGTGCCGAAGCTGGATCCGCCCTTGTTTGGTTTAATGAAGCAGGGCAAGCCTACGTTTTCCAGGATCGCTTCCATATCATAGGGCCTATCCTGGTGGATCAGTTCTGCTTCAGCGGTCATGATCCCGAATTGCTTCAGGTAAGTTTTGGTAACGTATTTATCAAAAGTCATCGCTGATGAGAGCACACCCGAACAATTGTAAGGCATTTTATACATATCCAGGTACCCCTGGAGTAGTCCGTTCTCTCCGGGTCTACCATGGATCGTATTCCATACATAGTCAGTTTTGATCGTTTTGTTGCCTGACTTATAGCTAAAACTATCCTTATTAAAAGGGATCTTTTCCTTTTCGTTTTTCACAAACCATTCCTGTCCCCTGATCATTACAAGGTGCGACCGGAAACCTGCTTCAGTCAGCCAACGCTGGATTTCAGTACCGCTTTTAAGCGATATTTGATATTCCGAAGAATCTCCTCCTGCCAATATTGCTATTTCCATATAAAGTTTTACTGGTCGTTTCTATATTAAATGTACAACCTTTTTAGTGAAGAGTGGTCACGTTTCCCAGCATAATTTTGACGAGTGGTTGACTCTTTCCATGAAAAGAGATTTTCGCGTCATAAGGTTGTTTGGGATTTCTGTTAAGCGTTCCATTTCAGTGGTGAAAATAACCTTCACTTAACTCAAATCTCGTCGCGGAACCTGGTATACCTGCGCCATTTTTCAATTACTTCGGTCATATCGGCAGGTAGTTCAGATTCGAATACCATCTCTTTTCCTGTTACGGGATGGATGAATCCCAGCAATCTTGCGTGCAGGGCCTGTCGGGGCAATATGTTGAAGCAATTGTTTACGAATTGCTTGTATTTGGAAAAGGTAGTTCCCCTGAGTATCTGGTCTCCGCCATATTCATTGTCATTAAAAAGCGGGTGGTTAATGTACTGAAAATGTACCCTGATCTGGTGGGTACGGCCAGTTTCCAGCCTGCATTCCACCAGTGTTACATATCCAAGTCTTTCAAGGATACGGTAATGGGTGACGGCGTGCTTGCCCTGGTCGCCTTCGGGAAAAACGGTCATTTTTTTCCTGTCCCTGGGATTCCGTCCAAGGTTACCTGTTATGGTGCCTTCCTCATCCGGGGGTTCTCCCCACACCAGGGCATTATAGGTACGTTTCGTTGTTTTATTGAAAAACTGCAAGGCCAGGTTGGACATTGCACGCTCGGTTTTGGCCACTACAAGCAAACCGGAAGTATTCTTATCGATACGGTGTACCAGTCCAGGCCGCTCCTCTCCGGTAATGAACATGGTGTTATCCTTCAGGTGGTACATCAGGGCATTCACAAGTGTGCCTGTATAATTTCCATGTCCGGGATGTACTACCATTCCCGGTTCCTTATCGATTACAAGCAACTGGTCATCTTCATAAACGATATTGATCGGGATGTCCTCCGGGATCAATTCCAGTTTCCGCGGCGGGTGGGGGAGTACGATGGAAACTATATCCAGTGGTTTTACCTTGTAATTCGATTTGACCGGCGTACCGTTCACCAGGATGCTTCCTGCATCCGCTGCTGACTGGATCCTGCTCCTGGAAGTGTTCTCCAGTTTATTTTGCAGGAATTTATCGATGCGCAGCGGAGCCTGGCCTTTATCGGCATCGAAGCGGAAATGCTCATACATGTCATTGATTTCGCTTTGCGTTTCAGACATGGTTATTATTTAACGATGATCCTTTCGGTACTCAAGATCTGATTGCGATTGCCTATACTAAATAGATACATTCCTGCAGGAAGGTTGCTGACCGGTATCTCCGTATTTCCCTGGTAAGTTCTCACAATTCTGCCGGTGACATCCCTGATTATTACGTTGATTTCATTCACTGTCAGGGATTGTTCAGGTACTTCGATCCGCACCATTTCAGCGGCCGGGTTGGGCCATATCCTGATGCCAGTTGGTAGCAGGGGATCAATCTGTGAAGAAAGGGAGTAGCTGCGTTTAACGAAAGGCCTGATCATCAATGATCCGGGGGCCTCTGAAGGGATCCAACCGTTTCCGATATTGTAGAACAATGTTCCGGGTGCGGGTTTGTTGAT
>CAYOSB010000157.1:0-9070 GCA_964406495.1 uncultured Bacteroidaceae bacterium
ATAGATCTGTTCCCCTCCCTTGTAGAGGATCACAGGCCGCATGGCCGAGCTGACAACGAAACGCATGGTCTTCAGATTGATCTCGGCCACGATGATATCCATACCATCATTGGAGCCGTCGGTATCGGCATTCTGGTTCAATGCTTCCCTGACCTCTTTGTCAAGGGTTTTGAGCACCTGCGAAGGGGTGATCACATCGGTGCGCAGGCAGATATCCTTAATCAGCGTGGTACCGATCATAGACATAAATGCACCGGGAACACCATGTCCTGTAGAATCCGCACAAACAATGATAAAGCGTTCGTCATCGAGCCGATCGTACCAGTAGAAATCCCCGCTGACAATATCCCTTGGCTGGTAAAACACGAAAGAGCCGCTGAATATCTCATCCAGGCGGTTCGTGGAGGGTAAAATACTTGCCTGGATCCGCTGCGCATAATTGATACTGTCGGTAATATCCCTGTTTTTAATCTCGATCTCTTCTTTCTGGTGGACCACTTCCCGCGTTCTCTCCTCCAACTGCTGTTCCAGGTATTCCTGCAATGCTTTCTGGTTCCGTTCCCTGACCTTGATAATCAGGTATACACTTCCAATGGCGATGATCACCAGGGAGAGGATGAACCACCATGCCTTCCAGATAGGGATCTTAATACTTAAATGGAACATGGCCACCTCACCAGTTGAATTTCCGTTCCCATCAATGGCTTTGAGCATAAAGGTATATTCACCATCCTCCAGGCGGCTGTATTTTGCAAACGTTTCCCGCGTGGGTTCAGACCAGTCATCAAATCCTTCGAGCCTGTACTGGTAGGTGACCTGGTCGGGATTTGTAAGGTTGATCCCGATAAAATCCACCTGCATTTTATAGATCCCGTATGGCAGCTGAATCTCATCCCGGACATTGTAGACAGAATCAGAGATGGACAACTCCGTGATGTTGAGCCTGGGAGGAACAGTGTCGGGTATGGCCTGTTCGGTATCATAAACGATCAGACCGTTGTTTGTCCCAAACAGCAGCAATCCATCATCACTGGATTCAATGGCACGTGGCAGGATATCCGAAGTGAATCCCATTTCCTGGTCGAATACAATGATGTTGTTCGTTGACGGATTGATCTTGCTGAGTCCGAGCCGGTGGCCCACCCATACAAATCCCTGTGGATCCACTTCAACGGCATAGGTATATTTCGCCTTCAATCCCCTGTCATCAGAAAATACTTCAAGGGTATCCCTGCTGAATTTTAATACCCCGTCTTCAGAAGTTGCTCCCCAGATACTCCCTTCATTGTCTTGTGCCAGCGCAACAAATTCGAGTTTCGGATTCCCCCGGATGGTAAAGTTCAGATTATCAGGATCATTATTCACACAATACAATCCACTGGCTCTTGTTGCGATCCAGGCGCGTCCCTCACTGTCCACAAGCACATCATTGATCACATTGTGAGGCAATCCTGTGAGCGTGGTCTGTTGCCTGACTTCACCCGTTGAACGCACGATTTCGTAAATGCCATCATTGGTGGCGATCCAGATGGATTTTGAATCACCGTCAATGTCATTTACAGCATTACCCAGCGAGTTTTGCGCTGTAAAAAATTTGCGGATATGCAACGTGGTCCTTTTAAGGATATAGACTCCACTTGATGCAGTGCCGATATACAGGTTCTTGTCCTCATCCTGCCAGAGCGCTGTAATGGGATCCCCCGGAAGTCCATCCGAAGTATTAAATTCCTGCCACCCCTGGGCCGTTGATGCATCTGCCAGGTAGAGCTTGCCATTCCTGCCGCCCAACCAATAGTCTCCCCCAACAATGCTGATGGCAGAGATCTCGGGGACATTGCGACCATCTGAGATATCGTAAAAGGTAAATGCCTGGTCACGAAGAATTGCCACACCATTACTTTGAGAAGCGAACCACATGTTTCCTTCATCATCCCTGGTGATATCCTTGATGTATTCTTCCGGCATGCCACCCTCAACATCAAACAGAAGGCTTCTGCCCAGTACGCCGTCATCATTCAGTGAAAAACGGTACACTCCCCTGCCATAGTCGCTCACCCAGAGGTATCCCGTGGGGTCTACATATACCGAGGCGATACTGCTGTATTTCAACCCTCTATCAGCACCCACCTTTGCTGCGGTATACCCGGCAGGATCTTCACCGGTGCCTGTAATCCTGAACAAACCTTCATCCTCTGTTCCGAGCCAATAGGTCCCGTTTTGCATCCCGGGCT
The DNA here is from genome assembly GCA_964406495.1 of uncultured Bacteroidaceae bacterium. Taxonomy (GTDB): domain Bacteria; phylum Bacteroidota; class Bacteroidia; order Bacteroidales; genus M55B112. Next base: position 2,232 of record CAYOSB010000157.1, read on the forward strand.
TAATGTCCTGGATCCGTGTAAAGGGAACCCCGGTAATCCGACCGGCGTGCTCGTATACTCCTCCTGTTGTTTGTGTATAAAGCATCAACCCGTTGAAGCCCCCGATAAGCAATTGACCTCCGGGAGTGATGAGGAAGTCTGATATAAATGTTCCTGTAAAAGCCTCCGGAAGATAACTGAATCGGAGATCCTTGTCGATGCTGATCATCCCATGCTGCTGGGTCATGGCAATGATGTTGCCTTCTCCATCCTCGCCAAACCCCGCGATTGCAGAAACATCCTCCTCTTCCTGCGGAAACACCTTGAAAACACCATCATCCAGCATAGCGATCTGCCCATCCAGGTACCCGAACCAAATCCTGCCTTTGCTATCCTTATAGCTTTTTGTGGCGATACTCGTTGGAAGTGTGTCACCGGCAAACTCCGATTTAAAATTGATTCCATCAAGTTGACACAATCCCTGGCTGGTAGAGATCCAAATAAATCCATTTTCATCCTGAATCACCGCGTAGGTTGATTCATGACACAGACCATCCTCGATCCCGTAACGCATGATCTGGAAGGTCTGACTTTGCAACGCTATTATCTGTGCACAGATCAGGTAGAAAATGAACAGCGTTTTCTTCACAAGTATATCTTATTTATAGTATTAATTTACAATATGTTATAAACTTCGTTTTTTCTCAAGGTGAATAGTTGCCTCACAGCATAATAATAATATCAGCGGTGTTCGGGCTCCTACGCTAAAGCTCCGGCGACAGCGTGCGAACCCTCATCATCGTGACTGAATGCTTCGTTCCATTCATACATGTTCTTTTGTCTTTGTTCCGCTGAACCTTTTGCCCGGCGAAGCCAAATGCATGTGTCAAAAGATGAGGGTTTCATAAATGACTATTGATTATTGTTGGTCTAATGGGACAGCCCTGGCATCATCGTAAATATATGTTGGTACACCTCCAATGGGACTGGTGTAAAATGGCATGGTCTCATCAAACTGGTTCCTGATGTTCACCACCACGTTATTATTTCTTACCGGTGGAAAGGTCTTCCGCTTGGGCAGTTGCAGGTCGTAGGACCCACCCACTTCGGCATCAATGACTTTTACCTGGTCCTCTGCCCAGTCTGCTTCCCCTGAAATGGCAATGCGTTGTCCCTGTCGCTCCCTGGATACCACCAGGATGTTCCCGTCATTGTCCCAGTCAAAATTCATGATCTTTACAGTGACGGTTCCTTCCACGATGTAGGGATAGATATGCGATGTTTCCTCTACATCATTATGCATCCTGAAGGAGTATTCATAGGCAAATGCATTGGCGCCTTCAATCGGGATATTTTCGTCTGCACTGGTGCTGAGATAATAGTTGTACATGTTCCCGTCATCCCCGGCAATCCCTTCACAGATCACTTTGAACACATAACTGTCAAACGCCTCCAGGTATTCTCCTTCCGCAGGATTAAAGGGGCCAAAAGTGTACCAGCTTTCATCATAGCGGGGATCCTCCCCAAAAACTTTCATCGCCATGAGTGTCCCGCTTTTATAATTCCCAAAGGGAGATGTTTCCCTGGCATCCTCTTCGGAATGACATCCTTCTCCTCCATACACTTCGAACTGACACTGGGTGTTCCATCCTCCCCTGATCTCATCGATTGCCCCTCCTGTATCGGGATCATACACCCTGATAAACACCTGGTCCTTAAAATCTGAAGGAACCTGGAAAAAGAATGCCTGCGAAAAATCATCATCCCCCCAGCTGATGTCCGACTCATTTCCAAAGGTCATGAGATGAGGGATATTTTCCTCTTTATTAGGTACCGGTTGTGCACAGGAAAGCTGGTAAAAAAATATAGCGAAACCTATCAATATCAGTCTTCTCATTTCATTCATTATACACGATTTGATAAAAATATACAAATTTCGTGCAATTCAAAAGATAAGTTATCAAGAGTAGTTAAGTGGGCCTATTCAGGCAGCACGAAAATATCTTTGACTACCGCGATTTTGTATTCTGATTCGGTGAGTTCATTGTTGCGCAGCATTCGTTCCTCACTTCTGGTCAATACTTTTTTGGCACCCAGGATCACTGTGTACGTTCCTGCAGACTTGTAGGAATGGCTAACCTCTTCTCCAGTTTGCTGCACTGTCTCGTCTCCAAAATCCCAATAATATATCACACGATCCCAATCCTCCGGCAGATTGGATGCTGCCGCATTGAATGTGATCGGTTCTCCTACGCTAGCGGTATCCTTGTCAGATGAAATAATAGGTTGCCGGTAATCGGGGATCGTCAGGTTGATGTGTGCAGCATTATAAATAGTGGTATCCGTCAATTTGTTTCTTACATTAAATGCCAGTGAATATTGTCCAGGACCCGGAAAACAATATTTGACATCATGCCCGGGAAGACGGAGTGAATCTTCAATCACCCACTCATAATCAAATACCACGGGATCAATGGTATCAATTGAATTTTCATAGATCCGGTAACATAATGAAGCTCTTTTCATTGGTCCGGCGTTTGGGAAAGGCTCATAACTTACAACACCTGGTGTGATGTCATAAATATTAAAATTGTTTCCCTCCCTTCTTGAAAACATACCTTCATTTATACCGCTGGTAAGATAGATGCCAAGCTCATCATATTCTCGTGTATTCACAGAAGGAACCTGCAAAGGCTTCTGCCATCCACCTTCATAAAATACCGAATAGAACAGGTCGAATGTTCCTGCACGGGCATTGTGCCCCTTGCTGCTGAAATACAACCTTATATTTGGATTGCCAGGTTCTCCACGCTGATAATAAAAGGGGAATATCTCATGCTCGGTGGTGTTGATCCTGTCGCCCAGGTTCACAGGAGCTGACCATGATCCACTCATGCGCATCGAATAGTAAAGATCCATACCACCCATAGCTCCCTCGAGTGCTCCCTCGGCAGCAAAAAATAACAGCTGACCATCCTTCGACAGGCAGGGAGTGCTAAAGTTGATTGCAGGATCATTGTGCGGGAAAGGCTCCGGATCTGACCATTCCCCGTTGGTCCACTCCGATAGGAACAATCCCCCGAACCCGCTGCTGACCAATTCGCCTTCAGCATTTCGCTGGGGCTGCACAATACACATCGTCGTGAAATCTCCGCTGAATGTTGCCGGTCCGTCATCACCAATGGTATAGAATTTACCACCAGGATCCAGCAACCTGATTTTCTTTACTCCCTTCCTGTCTGCCTGGTCATAAAAATAGAGATCCATCGGTGATTTGGATGGTGGCTGATCAACTCCACTCGTATCGGGAGTAATCACTTTCAACCTGGGTCTGCTGGTACCAGGTATAATGATGTTCGACATAAAAACAATCCCGGTATCACCATTATGTATATAGGGTACCGGCGCCAGCTGATCTTCACTTACATTACTGAGCTGATCATTTTTTATCACAGCAAAACTCTGGGCCTCCAGGTGTTGGAAAGCAAAAATAAGCAGGGATAATATGATCAATATTCTTCTCACGTTAAAAATAGTAAGGCGCTTTGGTTACTACACGTACCAGGTTGTCATACCGGAAGACGATCTCAAATGCATTGTCGAAATATCCTGTCGTGCTTGTCAATGGAAAATCCCAGGAGAGGCCAATCAACCCTTTTCCATCAAAAACCTCAAAATTCATATTCAGGGCGATCGCCTGGCTCGATTTATAGATGGTCCCGAACCAGAGTTTTTCATTCATAATGCCAAAGTTCATACTGGCCATGTAATTGGTATTCATAATACCGGCTTCAGGAATGTAATTGACCAGGAAATTGGGGTAATAGGTGATCTCACCCTGTCCAAATTTTCTTCCTGCAGAAAGGATCAGGTTATAACCGGAGATGACCGGTCCCAGTTCCAATACGTCAACTTCCTCATTGCCATTATCCCCGCCGTCAATGTTGTAATTGTTATTGTCCATAACCGTTATCGGCGCCAGCAAACGCGGTACTGAAAACCCGATGAAGGTCTTATTGGTATAATACAACACCCCGGCACTGAAATTCGCATTCAGCACAGGCTCCAGGTCCATGATGAACTGGGGGTCATTCCTTTGCCTGATATCCAATGTATTATTATCAGCTTTTTCAATCGCAAAAATCGCAGAGACGCCCATGGAAAGCTGTGCACCGTTATTGAGCTTGACACGGTGGGAATAATAGGCGGCTATATTGTGTCTCACCAGCGGGATGGATTCCTGGAAATTGAATCCACCAATTCCATACCCGGGTAGCTTTTCATTAAAATAGGAAAATCCAACCGCATTGTTGGGAGACTTTGAAAATGGAGTATGTGCTGAGATCTGCAGGTACTTCGGGGCAGGTATGTCTGGATGCAGAATCGCCTTGTCCTGGGAAAAAAGATTGGCGCTCAGCACATCCCTGGAACCTGCAAAAGCCGGGTTAAATATCAACCAGTTATGCTGGTAATTCGACAGGTCAGGCAGCTCCTGTCCCCTGAGGGGAAGCAACAAAATCGTCAATATGAGCGCCAGGTATATCCGCATTCCAGTGCTATCTCTTTAAGATGATGAAACCCTGCTTTGGTGCATATTCAATTGCACTTCCTTCTATTTCAAATGTCAACGTATAATAGTAGGTCCCGGCGGAAGCCACCGTTCCCTGGTCCTCCAGGTACCCATCCCAGATGATGTGTTCTTCCATGAATTCACCATCGATCTCCACTTCCCTGATCTCAGATTCCGCTTTTGAAATGCCATAAACCCGGGTACCCCAGCTGTTATATAGTGTAAAAGTGAAATCTGTAGCATGGATGAGTCCCGGGATCACGAACAGTTGGTTGAACCCATCATTGTTCGGGGAAAATCCATCGTACTGCCGCAAATCGTGCTGGACCAGGATCACCTGATCGATATTGGGCGGACACACATATGAACCATCCGGATACCTGCCGTTTTCAACTGTCCAGGTGTACATATGTTCCTGCTCATATGTGAATCCGGATGCAATGGTGTTCGCCGGATCCCCAAAACCTGCACCCGAATTGTCAACAGCCCATGTATCAAAACCTACCTGGATCTCTGGTTCCAGTTGTGTAAGATCATACGTCTGCTGAACATAGAAGTCATCCGTTGCCAGCAGGAGTGTGTCCTGTTCCGGCTCCTGGAAATGTGTGACTGTCACATAAGCAGAATCCGCACATGCCTTGCCGACCTCCTCGCTGGTCTGCAATAAAAACCCGTAAACCATTACCACAGTATCGTTGTACCAGAAATCAAGCGAAGCGTCTGCTTCAAGTATTCCATCCGTTGTGAATGTGACTGTATCCGAGCCATCGAGGTTATTTCTGACTGTTGAGGCAAACCACTTCGGCGGAGGCACACCACCCTGGTTGGTGGCGGAAAGGCGCACTTCGGGGCCGCAGATCAGTGTATCTGCAGCCGTGAGGGTTACCTCCGGTGAATAGAACACAACAATGGAGGGTTGATTCGGATCCAACGCTTCAGAAACGCATCCGCGGTCATCAATGATCTGGTCGAGGGTATACTCGTAGGTTTCTGCAGAGTCGGAGGATACGTAAAAGCCTGCCAGGGGATTCTCCTGCACAGACAGTTCAAATCGCTCGGTAGTATCGGGTTTTTCCGATGTATAACTGATTGCAAATTCATAGCGTTTGGCAAGCGGATCCAGATACAGATCTTCTATTTTTAACTCTACTGGTATATCATCCGAGGAACATACCTGGTCTGCCTGTCCGTCTGCCAACACCAGTTTACCGGTGGGCAGTTGAATGGGCTGCACCAGCAGCCTGGAGGTAGTATCTTCGCATTCACCGGAAACAACGATCCGCCTGAAAAATGCAGAATCACGGAAATCAGGAATGGTATACCCGGGCGAAATCGCCACATCGCTGCCAGAGAAATCGGGTTGGCTGCTGACTTCCCATCTGAAAGCATAGTTACTTCCATCGCCTCCTGTCAGTTCATCCACCGCTCCTGCCAGTTCAAGGTCCAGGCCGGCGCAGATTGAATCAAGATAGTCACTGGCCAGGGGTACATCGTTGATCAGCAGGATATCATTCTGCTGTATACTGTCCTGTACTGTGATCTTCAGAGCTGTGGTTGTATCAAAACAGACCGAATCCGTTGGTTCGGACCAGGTATACCTTCTGAAATAAAGCGATTCTCCCAGCGTTTCAGGAAAATCGTAATTTTCCATTGCATTGTCCCCGGGAGCAGGCATCCAGTCTCCTGTCTCAGTACGGTACTGCCACTGGATGCCGATCCCGTTCGCACCCCCTGACAAGGCGCCGGCTGTAAGTGTTGTCGCCAACGCATCGCCCTGGCAATAGGTCTCCGGGGTTGCCGAGAGGATATTGTTTTCGATCTTCCATACGACTCCCACCACCAGCGAGTCGGTATAGCTCTTGCACACCCCATCTTCTCCGGAAATCACCAGCCGGCGGATATAAGTGGTGTCATCGATAGACTGCAGATTGAATTTCGTTCCGGGAGCCAGGCTGGCAGAATCTGCCCAAGTGCCCGCTTTGTCCCGTACCTGCCAGGAATAAGTATAATTACCCGGGTTCCCGCCCACAGGTGTTGTTCCATCGATCCCACTGTCCGGCAGTTGATTGAACTGGCATATTGTGATCATGTCTGCATCGGGAATAAGCACATTATTGGAAATGGTATCCAGGACTGTAATTTTTTGTGTATTGCTTGTACTTACGCAGGTACTGTCTTCTCCTGAATAGACGATGCGCCGGATAAATTTGCTTGTATCCCAGACCTGCAGGTTAAACGTTTCATTCGTGGTATAAACAGCTGAGTCAGGATCACTGCCCCAGTTGGTTCC
>CAYOSB010000158.1:0-9023 GCA_964406495.1 uncultured Bacteroidaceae bacterium
GGCATGGGCATCACCATGATCATCCTCTGCATGGGCATGGGCATCACCATGATCATCCTCTGCATGGGCATGGGCATCACCATGATCATCCTCTGCATGGGCATGGGCATCACCATGATCACCCTCTGCATGGGCATCATCGTGCGCGTGCGCAGCACCGCCGTGGTCATGTGCTTCCTCCCCGTCATGAATGGTCTGATCATGTACGTGTTCACCAGCCACGTGAACGAGGTCATAGACCTGGTCAGTTACGGTCTCCCACTGCAGGAAATAGGTAATCTCATGTCCACCTGGAGTACCGGGTATCAGTTCCGCTTCGAAAATCCCCGGTCTGTCCGGGGCATCCAGGGTTACCTGGGCATCGGCAACCTGAATGGTCAGGCTGCCCCTGGTGACAGGATCATAGGTTTCGAGATGCGTTACATGAACCAGGAAACCAGATGGTTCCCCTGTAATGAGTTCATCATACTCGATAAAATATTCATACTGCTCTGAAAAAAGAGTCACTTGTACGGAAGCTGGGGCATCCGTTTCATGATCGTGTGCTTCGGCAGGTTCTCCGGAGCGGTTGCATGCAGCAAGTGCCAGCGATGCAAGCATCAGAATCATTCCAAACTTATACATAATGGATCTGTGATTAAAATAAGTGGGCAACCCGCGGGCAACCCTCAATGAGACAAAAGATATGGTGGATAGGAAATTATGCTACCGAAGGAGGACCCCTCAGTGAGATCTGGTTGCCACAGTACCTGGAATAATATGGAACAGTACGGGGTACTATGGTGTTTTTTAAAGCGTGCGTTTCATTGCATGCATCTGCAGGTGCAGAATAGATCGCATACAATACAGGGAGCTCGGAAGGTCCGGATAACCCTGGAAGTACATTTTTGTAAAATGAAATCTCATTGAAGGCATGACAATGCACCGGAGCCGCTTCCCCGCGCTCATCCTGGTGGTCGTTCTGGTGATCCCCGTGTGGCTGTTCCCCGTGTTGATGAGGAAGATGTTCGGGACAGGAGGCCTCTCCTGCCGGGAAGAACACCCCGTCATGGTGGTGATGCGGTACCATGCTGTGTGCCGGGATCACCACGAAACAACATAACAAAATGAATGATATGTACCTTTTTCTTGTCAAGGTTCAAACACTTTAGCTGCAAATATAATAAAAAAACCTCCCCGGTACTTCTTCCCTGAATAGGAAGGTACCGGGAAAGTTAATCCATGATCCTCTTTCAGCAATCTATTGTAACATGATCATCCTGTTTTCTTTACCGACCATCCTCCTTTCAGTCCGAACACGAACCAGGCCAGGAAGAGCGCACCTACTGCAAAGATAGAATCACCGAATACACGCATCCATTTGAGCGTATTGATTGCCGGTGACTCCATAAATTCTGCGGAACGCGCATACCAGAGTCCGTGCTTCACACTTGCGACGGTCTGCGCAAGACCCACCGGAAGTACGCTGATCAATACCATAAGCAGCAGACCAATGTTGATGGACCAGAAAGCTATCCTGATAGGGCGCTCCTTCCACACTGCTTTCAGGTCCATGTCGCGCAATACGAACAGCATCAGTCCGATCCCCAGCATACCGTAGACGCCGAACAGCGCAGTGTGTCCGTGAACCGGCGTGGTATTCAGACCCTGCATGTAGTAAAGGGCAATTGGGGGATTGATAAGAAAGCCGAAAATACCAGCCCCCAGGAAGTTCCAGAAGGCCACTGAAATGAAGAAATAGATCGGCCATTTATAGGCCTTTACCCACTCTCCCGCCCTGCTGAGCTTAAGATTGTGATACGCCTCAAATCCAATGAGCACCAGTGGGACCACCTCAAGTGCACTGAAACTGGCACCCAGGGCAAGTATGGAAGTCGGGGTACCCGTGAAATATAAATGATGAAATGTTCCCACGATCCCTCCTGAAAGGAAAATGATCGTCGCAAACAATACACTTGCCGTTGCGATGGAAGCCCTGATCAGCTGCATCCTGACAAACAGGAAAGCAATGGCCACTGTGGCAAATACTTCAAAGAATCCTTCCACCCAGAGGTGTACGACCCACCACCTCCAATACTCTGCAATGGCCAGGTGTGTCTGCCTGCCCCACATGAGTCCTGCACCATAAAAGGCTGCAATCGCAATAGAGGAGATCAGGAACATCAGCAACAGGTGCCGGTTTTCGGTCCTTTGTTTCAGGGCCGGCCACAACGCCCTTCCCATGAGAAACAGCCACAGCACCAGTCCTATAAACAGGAACGCCTGCCAGAACCGGCCCAGGTCTACGTATTCATATCCCTGGTGACCGAAGTAAAAGTTTTCAACCAATCCCAGTTTTTGCATGATCCCCATCCATTGACCGACCAGGGAGCCAACGACGATCACCAGCAGGGCGATGAACAGGAAATTCACACCAAGCTTCTGGTATTTTGGTTCCTTGCCGGATATTGCAGGGGCAATAAAAAGGCCTGTGGCGAGCCAGGAAGTAGCGATCCAGAATATGGCAAGCTGTATATGCCAGGTCCTGGAAATGGAATAGGGCAGCACATCTGCCAGGGGAATACCATAAAATCCAAGTCCTTCTACGCCATAATGGGCTGTAATCACCCCCATCAGGATCTGCACCAGGATCAGCGCAGTGACCACCCAGAAATATTTCAGGGTGGCCCGCATGGAGGGTGTCTGCTTTATTCCGGACAAAGGATTAACAGCAGGAACTTCCTTATGATCCTCTTCCTCCCTGTTCGTGGCATAATACCAGGAAAGCAATCCTATCCCGAAAAGCAGGATAATTACACTGAACCCCGTCCACAACAGCAATGCTCCCGTGGGCTCATTCCCCACCAGCTTCTCCGGCGGCCAGTTGTTGGAATAGGTGATCTCCTCACCCGGACGTTCGGTCACAGTGGCCCAGGTGGCCCAGAAGAAAAATGCGTTCATCTTTTCCATCCGTTCTTCATCCTTGATACTGTTCGAAGGAATAGCGTAGGCCTCCCGCAGGTCCGCCTTGGAAGGATCATCCATAAACAATCCAGCATAATGTTTGCTGTTGGAGGCCACGGCGGCTGTCCTGACATTTGAAATAGTGAGTTTTTTTGTTGCAGGATCGTAGTTGTTCGCACGCATCTGCGTCTGCAAGCGCTGCCTCAGCATGGCCTGCTTCTCCTCTTCCAGGTCTGAATAGGGAACTGAATATTCTTCCTCAGACCAGGCATTGAGAATAAAAACGGCCTCTTTGTGCAGCCACTCGGCCGTCCAGTCGGGCGCTTCATATGCGCCGTGACCCCAGATCGTCCCGACTTCCTGTCCGCCCATCGACTGCCAGATGTTTTGTCCATCACTGATATCTGCTGCAGTAAAAAGTACCGTTCCGTCTTCCGTGACCACCTGTTCCGGTATCGGTGGCGCCTCGCGGTAGATCTCCCGCCCAAAATAGCCCAATATTCCGAAGGAGACCACCACTACCGCAATAAAGCCAATCCATAGTTTTTTTGTACTCATGATCGTATCAAATTTTAGAGTTAGTGGGACAAATATATAAATTAATTATAAAATGACCTTTTTATCATTTTATAAATTTTCATTATCTTTGCAGTGATTTAGAAAATGCTGAGAGCAACCTGTGTATAAACAAGGAACAAAATGATGAGCATACAAGCAACCGTTACCAACGACCAACGGTAATCATGTCTTCTTCAGTAATAGCGAGTAAAAAATCAAAAAAAAAATGAAACACCATGAATATCACAACTGAAACAAATGTAGGAGCGATCGTCAGATATAATTATGCTACCGCAAGGGTATTTGAATCTTACAACATTGATTTCTGCTGCGGGGGCAATATCTCAGTTGCAGATGCTGCAAAAAACCAGGGTGTCGACGCAGATCAACTGCTCAGAGATATTTCTTCACGACTCGGTGAAAAGGACGAAGACGCGATCATGATTGAATCGCTGACCCTATCAGGACTGGCAGATCATATCGTCCGCAAGCACCATGCTTATGTTAACGAGACAGTGCCTTTCCTTCAGCAAAAATTACAGAAATTGTGCGATGTGCACGGGGAAAATCACCCTGAATTGTTCGAGGTGAATGAATCATTTAATGAAGCTGCAGGTAACCTGGCAGCACATATGAAAAAAGAGGAATTGATACTTTTTCCATACATTCGCAATATGGAGCAGCAAATTTTAGAAAGAGAACCAGCTCCCGCTATTACCGGGAAAGCCGCCGAAACCATTGAAGAGATGGAAAGCGAACACCAGGCAGAAGGTGACCGGTTCATGAAAATATCGGAAATCACAGGAAATTATGCTGTGCCTGCAGACGGTTGCAGTACCTACGCGGTCACCTTTAATACGCTACAGGAATTTGAGAATGACCTGCACAGGCATATCCACCTGGAAAACAACATTCTCTTCCCGAAAGCAATTGAATTGGAACGAAAATTTGCTTAAATTTTACAAATGATGTTAACAAAGGGATCAGAATATGCGCTCAGGGCACTGCTCTACATCCAGATACAGAACTGGGATGGGAAAAGACCCGGTGTAGTCGAAATAGCAAGGGAAATTGAAGCCCCCGAAGCATATTCGGCCAAGATCCTGCATACACTGACCTCCCAAAATTTCCTTGATTCAGCAAAAGGAAGGGGCGGTGGTTTTTTCTACAGCGATCAACAGCCTGAAAGAGCGCTCTACGACATCATCGTGCACCTGGAGGGCGATCGTCTGTTTACCGGATGCGGCATCGGCCTGAAACATTGTTCGGATGAACATCCCTGTCCCCTTCATCACGAATTCATTAAAGTGAGGGAAGAACTGTACAATATATTTAAAAATGAATCCATAAGATCCCTGGCTGAAAAGGTCAGGGACGGCAACGCAGTATTGAACTGGAATAACCATACAGAGTAATATATCATGAGTGAACTGATCAATAATTCAAGGTACAGAAAAGAAAAATTAAAGGAACTGATCCTTAAATTACATGATGGAGCCGCTCCCGGAGTAGTGCGGGAGGAGCTCATTAGCACCCTGAAACATATCCCCTATGGCGAAGTGGTGGAAGTGGAACAGGAGCTGATCGCCGAAGGACTGCCCGAATCCGAAGTGCTTAAACTCTGCGATATCCACGGGGAAGTGCTCGAGGGACATGTGGACCAGAGTGGTGCCAAAGAGATTCCTGAGGGACACCCGGTGGATGTATTTGTAAACGAGAACAGGGAACTGAAAAAAGTTACCGCCAGGGTACGCGAACTGCTGGCATCACTCCCGAAAGTCCCCGAAGGGAATTTCAATAATTTCAGGAATGTCCTGCTGGGTTCCTTCAATGACCTGATGGACGTGGACAAGCACTACCAGCGGAAGGAATATCTGCTGTTTCCCTACCTGGAAAAAAACGAGATCACCGGTCCACCCAAGGTCATGTGGGGAAAACATGACGAGATCCGGGAACAGCTGAAGGGATGCATTGCACTCCTGAAAGAAGAAAATCTTTCGAAAACTGACCTGCAGGAATCCCTGGAACTGCTGTATGAACCCACTCTTAAAGCGTTGGATGACATGGTACAGAAGGAAGAGGAAATCCTCTTTCCCATGTCAATGGATGTACTCACAGAAGAGGACTGGTGGAACATCCACCAGCAAACACTGGAATTCGGGTTTACATTGTATGATCCCGAAATCAACTGGCAACCGGAGGGATTCTCAGGCAATGGTGACACCGAAACAGGAAGCACCAATAACGGAAACGTGCAACTTCCATCAGGTAGTTTCACCCCTGCAGAGATTAAAGCAATCCTGAATACAGTTCCGGTGGACATGACCTTCGTAGACAAGAACGACAAGGTGAAATACTTCACCCAGGGTGACCACCGTATCTTTGCACGCAGCCGCTCGATCATCAACCGCGACGTGCGTTTGTGCCATCCCCCGGGTAGTGTCGACATTGTTGAAAAAATACTGGAAGATTTTAAATCGGGGAAGGAATCCCATGCCCCGTTCTGGATACAAATGCAGGGAAAATTTATCCTCATAGAATATTATGCCCTGCGCAACGAACAGGGAACATACCTCGGAACACTGGAAGTATCACAGGATCTTACCCATGCCAGGTCACTGGAAGGAGAAAGAAGGATATTGTCATACGGAGAAAAGGAAAAAGAGTAACCATGGAGACACTCATCATCACACCCAAAACCAAAATATACGATTTGCTGGAGGCGTATCCGCAGCTGGAGGATCCACTTATTGAGGCCGCCCCACAGTTCAAAAAACTAAAAAATCCCATACTTCGAAGGACCATTGCCAGGGTCACCACGCTCAGCCAGGCGGCCACAATTGCGGGGATCAAAGTTGAAGCGCTTGTGAACACGCTTCGGGAAGCAGCCGGACAGGAAGCTTCTGCAATTACCATGGAAGATGATCAAAACTACAATTATGATCGTCCCGATTGGTTCTCGGGCGAGGCTATAACAGAAACCATCGACATCCGGGAAATGTTGAATGCAGGGGAGCAACCGGTGCACGAAGTACTATCAGCCATCAAAAAACTTGAACCGGGCCAGGTCCTGGAAATCATAGCCCCCTTCCTGCCTGCTCCGCTAATAGATAAAGCCAGCGGACTGGGATACAGTCATTGGATCGTGGAGAACGGGACAGAAGAATTCAGGATCTATTTCAAAAACAAATAAGCTGTAATCAAGGCAAAAAGCACCACAAGTCCAGACGCTGTTGCCTTAATTTTGACCTATAAAACATTTTTTATTCCTGATTGACCGAACAGCGAATACAATTTGGGGATGCATCAACAGGAACTACAACCGACAGGGTGACTGATGTTGCTGCTTTGTGTGAATCAGCCCTGCTCCGGGTAGATGATGATGATATTGTTCTTATTGTGCCTGCTGATGCTGTCGTTCATATAGTTTTCGAACTTCCTGCTGTGGGACAGTCCTTGCTTTCGTGAATGCACGAAAATCAGCAGCTCCGAAGCAGATTGCTTGATGTCCGCATGCTTCAACTTCCCGGAAAAGTTCTTGTTCAGTTCAAAGTATTTCGTCGTACTGCTGCTGTTTCCATATTGCAGGATCGCATCAGCGGTGTTGCCCGATTCACAGTACACCTGGGCCTTCACCTGCATGCGTTTAACCATATAATGAAGCGTGTCCATCCAAAGAGTGAATCCCTCTTCGTACTGGGCATCTTCTGAACAAACCAGGTGAATATTACGGATGTTCCTAAACTCCGAAGGGGTCTTCAGCACCAGGATCATCCTGTTGGTTTTTCTCAGCAGGTTTTTCAACACATCTCCAAACAGGGTCTGGAACTGGGTGGAAGGTTTGTTCCACCCGATCACCACGCCGGTGGCCAATAGTTCTTCTGCAGCCCTGACAATCCCTTTTGATATATTTTTATCGATACGCGAACCGGTTTCAAAACTGACATCGGTCTGCAATGAATCAATGATCTTCAAAATACGTTCCTGGTTCTGATCAATCTCTTCCCGTACCTTTTCATGTTTCCTGAAGACGGTGAGCGGATAAATGGGTACTTTGTCATTATCCTGCTTGATCAATACGGCGAATTCCAGGATATGATCCATGTTTTCCGGATTTGCCACGGGAACAAGCAATTTCTGTTTGATCTTTTTATGGTCCGTAACCGTGTCATTTTCATCAACCAGGATCTTTTTCCCGGATCGTTGCGTAGCATAGGAACTTACAATACTGGTGGCCAAAATCAGGATCACCGTATTATTCAGTACAGATTCACTTACAACTCCTGTGTTAAATCCGATCAGTATGATCGCCACCGCTGAAGCAGCCCGTGCCACACTTAAACCAAAAACCAGGTTCGTCTCGGCAGCAGAAAAGCGGAAGATGCCCCTGGACAATAAAGCTGGCAGATACTTGCTCAATATTGCAACGGGGATCAGTATCAACAGGTTCCAGATCTCTCGCGGATTATCGATATATACCCTGAAATTGGCCAGCATGCCGATGGAGATCAAAAAGAACGGAATAAAGAGGGTGTTCCCTATAAACTCAATACGCTTATACAACGGAGAGGTATTGATGATCTGCCGGTTCATCATCAGCCCGGCAAAAAAAGCGCCAAGAATAGGCTCAATTTCCAGCAGGTGTGCAAGCACTGCTGCAATGAACAGGATCACCATCACGAACAGGTATTGTACGCTCAAATCCCCTTCATAGTAATTCAAGACAAATTTTGATACCCGAGGGATTACAAAAAAGACGAATCCGAAAAAGATCGCAAAGCTTAGTAAAAGTCCCAACATCGAATCAAGGGCCACCCCTTCCCCTGCAAAATCAATGATCAGTTCCATGGAGATCAGTGCAAGCACATCGGCAATGATCGTGGCGCCGACAATAATGGTGACAATCGATTTACTCACGATCCCCAGCCTGCCCATGATGGGATATGAGACAAGAGTATGCGAAGCCAGCATGGACCCGATCAGCCATGAGCCGTACATACCATAATCGAGCAGGTACCTGCTGACAACAAATCCCAGCAGGAAGGGTACAAGGAACGAAGCAATTCCGATGAAAATACTCTTTAACTTGTTTTCCAGGAAATCCACCAGGTCAATTTCCAATCCGGCCAGGAACATCAGGTATAACAACCCCATTGTACCCAGCAAGCTGAATTCCAAATCGTTAGTGACCAGGTTAAATCCATTCTCACCGATCAGTGCACCACTGAGCAACAGTCCGACAATGGCCGGAATACGGATCCGTTCAAAAAGAACAGGTCCGATCAGAATGATCATCAGCACCAGCGCAATGATCAGCACCGGTTCGACAAAAGGAATCTGGATGGATAATAATTGCAAACCAATAATACTTTTTGGGCAAAGTTAGTGTTTAATTCAACTTAGTACGTGCAATGTCCGGGTTGAATAGTGTTGAAGCAAAAACTCCCTTCAATCAGACAATCTCCTGTTTCACAGGTATATATTTTAGTTATAGTGTTTATTTACAATATGTTATAAATTTC
>CAYOSB010000159.1:0-8952 GCA_964406495.1 uncultured Bacteroidaceae bacterium
TAAGAAATATCGTAACAATTCTTTCACGCGATTCCTGAATTTTGTGGTGTCAATTAAAAGTTCAGTTCATGAAATTACGAGAAAACATAGCCGTTAGCGAGTCCGGCTTCCTATTTGATCCCAACTCCGGGGAATCCTTTTCCGTGAATTCTTCAGGAAAAGAGATTCTCAGGCTTCTATCCAAAGGAATGTCACTTCCGGAAATCGAAACTACCATACTGACCGAGTACGATATCGACGCAAAGTCATTTAACAGGTACATGGATGATTTTTTACACACCCTGCGCAGACTGAATTTAATTGAAGGAGAAACTGATGAGTAAACGAAAGATCACCATCGCGATCACCGGGCTCAACAATACCGACAATCCGGGTCCCGGCATCCCTGTTGTACGGGGGATTCGCGAATCAGAAAAATTTGATGCACGGATCATAGGACTGGCATATGAGAATATGGAGCCGGGCATCTACATGGAGGGTGCACTGGATAAAACCTACCTGATTCCCTACCCTTCTGTGGGAATCGATCCGTTTATGGAAAGGATCCTGAAAATCCACGGGAAAGATCCGATCGACCTGATCATCCCTAACCTGGATGCAGAGCTATATACTTTCATGAAGGCAGACGCATTGCTCAGGAAGCACAATATCAGGACGTATCTTCCCACGATTGAGCAATTTGAGGAACGACAGAAGGGAAACCTGGATAGTTTCGGGGAAAAATATGGAATTGATGTACCTCACAGCAAATCCATCACGTCTGTCAATGACATCCCGGATCTGCGCGATGAATTTGAGTACCCTTTACTTGTCAAGGGGAAATTCTACGATGCTTACATCGCCTACAATTCAGAGCAGGTAATCAACCAATTCAACAAGATCAGTGCCAAATGGGGACTCCCGGTAATTATCCAGGAATTCATAAAGGGAACCGAAGTGAATGTGGTTGCACTGGGAGACGGAACGGGTGAAACAATAGCTGCAGTACCCATGCGAAAACAATATATTACCGACAAAGGGAAAGCATGGAGCGGAATCACGCTTGGAGATAAGAAATTACTGCAGATTACGCGCGATCTTTTTAAACAGAATAAATGGAAGGGAGGTATGGAATTGGAGATGATCAAGACCAACCAGGGAAAGTATTTCCTTATTGAGATCAATCCCCGGATCCCTGCATGGGTATACCTGGCCATAGGTGCTGGACAGAATATTCCTGAAGCCCTTGTACTCCTTGCCATGGGGGAGAAATTGGAACCGGTGACTGACTATGAAGTGGGTAAAATGTTTATCAGATACTCTTACGACCTGATAGGAAATATCAGCGATTTTGAAAAACTTTCGATTTCTGGAGAATTATAAACCAACAAGATGAAAACCTTAATAATTTCAATTACAGCCCTATTTTTCAGCCTGGTGCTGAACGCCCAGATCACACTTGAACATACCTATAATTATTCTGCTACCCTGACTGAGGTGGATGATGGTGAGTTCAGATATTACATCATGGATGTCCCAATGAATCAATGTCGCATCTTTAATGAAGACCACTCACTTTACAAGACCATCAACCTGTCGGTACCGCAAGGTTATTTTCTCAGCGACATCAAATTTGTCAGCAGGAAGACCTTCAATACTGATGAAAACATTGAATTATTGTACCTGTATACTAAATCCAGCCTGGTCAACGATGAATATGTATATACCTACGGAATGAAAGTTATAAACGAACAGGGCAATGTACTGCTCAATTTGCAGGATGGGGGGTTTGCAGAGCTCAAGGAGTTCAATGGTGCGCCCAAACTATTTGCCTACCAGTATATTTTTAATGATAGTTACTACCTTGTAAACACGAATGTATATAGCATTGGGGGTGGTGATTCAAACAGTAACGCCGTGACATCCTCCCCATCATTACGGATCTTTCCTAATCCTGCAAGCGATATGGTGCGGGTTGAAATGAGGCCGGAAGATCTCAAAACCGGGGGAAAGATATTGATCAACGATCTTTCGGGGAAAAGACTCCTGGATCAATCTTATGGTCCGGGGATGAGCAGCATCCCGGTTGCAACCGGAGCGCTGGATCCAGGGACCTATATATTGAACGTTATCACTGAAGATGGCAACAGTGTAGCAGGAAAAATCACAAAAAATTAATCTTAGCATGGAAAAACCAACATTCGAAAGACCGGTAATCAACCGGATCAATGCAGGGGTACCTGATAAATTCGGGATGAAGACCAATGTCAGGCCCATCACTGCAATCGATAATATAAGTATCAGTCATCTGTTGAAAGAATATGGTTCGCCACTGTATGTGCTTTCTGAGCAGACGATCAGGGACACCTACCGTGAAGCTGAGTCAGCCTTCAAGACGAGGTATCCGAAAGTACAACTTGCCTGGTCCTACAAAACCAATTACATGAATGCCGTCTGCAGGGTATTCCACCAGGAGGGCTCATGGGCTGAAGTGGTGTCCGGGTTTGAATATGAAAAGGCGATGGCCAACGGAGTGCCCGGCAACAAGATCATTTTCAACGGGCCGGATAAGTCCCGCCAGGACCTGGAAATGGCCATAAAAAATGGTTCATTGATCCATATCGATCATTTTGATGAACTTTACGAGATCATTGATATTGTTGATGGAAGCACAGAAAAGGCCAAAGTGGCTATCCGGATCAACATGGATACCGGCATTTATCCGCAATGGGACCGTTTTGGATTCAATTATGAGAACGGTGAAGCATGGGCTGCAGTCAACAAGATCATGCCCCAGGATAACCTGGAGCTGATGGGATTACATACCCACATCGGGACCTATGTCATGACACCAGCGTCATATGCCATTGCCACAAAGAAAATGGCTGACATGGCAGTCAGGATCGACCGGAAATTCGATCACATTATTAAATACATTGACGTGGGCGGTGGTTTTGCATCAAAGAATACCCTGAAGGGGGCATATCTTCCCGGATCAGATACATGTCCCTCCTTCGATGATTATGCTGAAGCCATTACAGCAGCATTGAATAACTCCGATATCAGGCACGACCGGATGCCCACCCTTTTCCTGGAAACGGGCAGGGCCCTGATTGATGATGCAGGATATCTTGCCGGCACCGTACTGGCCAACAAACGCCTGGCTGATGGAAGACGGTCCCTGGTGATCGATATCGGCGTCAACATGCTGTTCACATCCTTCTGGTATGAACACAACATTGTACCGGCGCAGGAGCATCAACCGGATACAGAGGATACAACAATCTACGGACCGCTATGTATGAACATAGATGTAATCAGGAGTGCAGTGCAATTCCCGCTGATTGAAAAAGGCGATCACGTGGTGATCAGCAGGATTGGCGCATACAATATGACACAGTGGTTACAGTTTATAACATACAGGCCCAGGGTGGTGATGATCAATACTGAGGGGGTCCCGTATGTGATCAGGGAAAACGAAAATTACGAATCCATGAATATGCTGGAGAAGATCCCTGAGCACCTGGAAGAGATCAAATTCTGATGCAAAGTTGATTTATGCAGTCTCTGAAGATCAATAAAGAGGATACACGATATTTTGTGCATAGCATTATCAATAGCTACTCACAGGTGTTTTTCTCTACGCATAAACCTTTTGCTATCCTGTTGATGCTCGTCACTTTCTACGACATCTATGCAGGTCTATCCGGCTTCCTGGCGGTGTTAACTACATCAGTGGCTGCATTCCTTCTCAACCTGCATAAGCCTACCACAGCGCAAGGATTCTATGGATTCAACAGCCTGCTGGTTGGATTGGGCCTGGGAATTTATTACAGCTTCGGCTGGCACCTGGTGCTGATTATTTTCCTTGCAGCGCTATTCACATTCTTTATCTCCGTCTCACTACAAGGAGTGATTGGAAAGTATCAACTACCCTACCTGAGCATTCCATTTATATTGGCGCTATGGACATTTATTACGGCGACCCGTAGTTTTGATGCGCTGGGAATCAGTGAGCGAGGTATCTATACGCTTAATGAATTGTACCAGGTCGGAGGAGATCGCCTGGTCTCAGTGCACGAGTTCTTTAATTCAATCCCTTTCCCGAAAGTGCTCAGCACCTTCTTCATCTCCCTGAGCGCCATCCTGTTCCAATATAGTGTCCTTACCGGTATCGTGGTTGCGGCCGGGTTACTGCTGTACAGCCGGATTGCATTTTCATTGTCACTGCTTGGATTTTTTGTAGCATATCTTTTTTATGACCTGATCGGTGCCAATATCACGCAGATTGATTACAGCTATATTGGCTTCAATTACATCCTAACTTCTATTGCCCTGGGAGGATTTTTCCTGGTACCCTCTCTTCGGTCTTACTTGTGGGTGATTGTCCTGATACCTTTGGTGGCGGTACTTACCATAAGTCTGAATACCATTTTCATGGAGCTGAAACTTCCTATATATGCACTCCCTTTTAACATGGTGGTATTGCTCTTTATCTATATCCTGAAATTCAGGTCCGAATACTCCTACCGACTCACCGAAGTCTATTACCAGTATAATTCCCCTGAAAAAAACCTGTACATCTTTCTGAATAATACAGAACGGTTCAGGTTTATACAATTCAGTCAGATCAAGCTGCCATTTTTTGGGACGTGGGCGATATCGCAAGGGCATAACGGATCACATACACATAAAGAGCAATGGAGACATGCCTGGGATTTTGTGATCCTCAACAAAGAAGGGAAGCAATACCGCAATGAAGGAGATTACCCGGAGGATTATTTTTGCTTTGGCAAACCTGTCATCGCTCCCGAGGAAGGCGTGGTGGAACAGGTAGTGAATGATATCGAAGACAATATCATCGGCGAAGTCAACCTTCAGCAGAACTGGGGGAATACTGTCATTATCAAACACGATGATGAAGTGTATACGAAATTAAGCCATCTGAAAAAGGGAAGCATAAAAGTGGAAGAGGGTGAAAAAGTCAGGTACGGCCAGGTGATTGCGCAGTGTGGTAACTCGGGAAGGTCACCATATCCGCACCTGCATTTCCAGGTACAGGAATTCCCCTATATCGGTTCAGCAACCAAAGACTACCCCATCAGCAGTTATGTGCTGCACCAGGAAAACAGGTACAGCTTTCACACCCATGAAAAACCTCTTGAAAATGAGCAGGTGTCCAATATCGAAGTCAACGATCTATTGGTTCAGGCCTTCAGTTTCACTCCCGGTGAAGTCCTGAGTTTTAATGTTGAAGGTTTTAAAAACATTGATCAGGTAAAATGGGAGGTTAAAGTAAATTCATTCAATGAAACCTATATTGAATGCGACCGCTCGGGAGCCATTGCCTATTTCGACCAGGATGAAAACCAATTCCATTTCACCTATTTTGAGGGCAGAAAAGATTGCCTGCTTTATTATTTTTTCCTCGGGTCATACAAGGTCCAGGAGGGTTTTTACCAGGACCTGGTACTTGAAGATCATTACCCGCTGTCCCTCGACTTTCCGAAACCGATTCTTTGGTTCCATGATTTCATCAGTCCGTTTATCAGGATTGCCAGTTCAGAATACAGGATGAAGTACACACATATAGATGACTATATTTCCCCGACAGAAATAAAACTGGAATCCACAATGAACAACCGGTTGGGAAAGAAAAAGCTTAATGAGAAACAGTTTGTTACTAAAATCAACAGGATGGGAATTGCACATTTCTCAATTCAATATAACGATCACAACATAGAGATGCAGCGATGCGAAGAATAGTTCAAATAGGATGGATCATCATTACTGTGCTGATCTTTGGCCAGGAGCCTGTCTTCGGTCAGAAGCAGGAGAACGGGCAGGAACCGACTTTCAGGCAGGTGGACACAACCACCTACAACCTCTATCTTGAAGAGGAATGGCAGCGTCTGATACAGGAGGGGAAATCTGCACTGGAACATGGAATTGATTACTACTTCCTGCAGATGCGAATCGCCTATGCCTATTATGCACTTGGCAAATACCGGCAGGCCGCGCGATTTTACAAAAATGCGCTTGAATTTAACCGCCAGGATCCAACCGCCAATGCATACCTCTACCATGCATATAAATTCGGGGGACGCGAGCTGGATGCACTCCGGCAGACCAGTGCACTTTCTGCAGCGCAGAAATCCAACATGGGGTTCAATGATTCAATCAATTTCGTCGCTTTCGGTCTGAACTATGCATGGGCAGGTGCAAATACGGCTGCAATTCAGGATGGCATTGTAAGCAACACAGACCTGTTGACGCCGGGCACACAAAAGGCTACCCATACAATGCATTATGCCAGTGTCAGCCTGTCGCACAGATTGGGAACCGCGGTGATCCTTACACATCAGGGCAGTTATTTGTATAAAAATGAATTGTCTTATGTGATCTCCAATTACAGGTCATTTCTTTCTGAAGAACAGCCCGTACAACAATATGAATACAGCCTGGATATGGATATCAGTATTGCCGAGGGCTGGATCATCCGGCCGGGTATCCATTACCTGAATACTGAGATACCCCTGTATGCTGAAACTTCTTATGGACCGGGTTCAGGAATCAACCGGGCAGCTGTCAGTGAACTGAAGATCGTGGACTGGGTGCAAAAGCTTCTGTTAACTTACCAGTCGAGCTATGCAGATCTTGGCTTGTCTTACGTGCATCATAATTTCAACGATATCACCACACATCAGGCCGGATTTCATGGAACAGTATATCCACTGGCCAATCTCAACCTTTATATGGGGGTGGATGCATACGTGCAATTTGGTATTTTCAATAATGAAGGTTCTGAAAATTATCTGATCAGACCCATGCTTGGCGGAAAAATATTCAATCACCTCTGGCTTGAGGTATCAGGAAGCCCCATGGAACAATTCAACTTCTATGATATGCGCAATAACCTTGCGTTCAACAACCTGGAAAAGATTGCACGCAGTGTAGAGGTCAATGCAATCATTCCTTTTTACAAGACCGGAATGCAATTATTTGTTGGCTACAGGTACCGGTCGGTTAACAGCATGTTCTTCCCTGCACAGGATCTGCTGAACCCCGGCAAAGAACAGAATTATCAAAGTCATATTATAACAGGAGGTATCAAATGGAAACGTTAAAAAGAATTATTTTCGGACTGGCAATAATTGCCTTTTCACTACCCGCTTTCACACAGAGCGCTTCATACAATAATATTGTAAAGGCCTTCCAGGACAGTTACCTGAATGAGGCCACAGGTGATCTGCAAACAGCAATAGAGGACCTGAAAAATGTGTATGACGAGGATGGGTATGAACTCAACCTGCGCCTTGGATGGCTTACCTACTCCGCAGGACAGTTCACGGAATCATCCAGCTATTATAACCGGGCTGTTGAACTCAAACCCTTCGCCATTGAACCGAGGTTCGGATTGATCTATCCCATTGCCGCGATGGGGAACTGGGATACGGTGATCCGGCAATATAATAAGATCATTGAGATCGCACCAGGGAATACCGTTGCCATGCACCGGCTGGGCCTCGTCTATTATGGAAGGAAAGATTACCAGGAAGCTGAAAAGCTGTTTGACAAGGTGGTGAATCTCTATCCCTTCGATTATGATGCACTCCTGATGCTGGCGTGGACCAAACTGCATCTGAAAAAATTCAGGGAAGCCAGGGTATTGTTCAATAAGGCGCTGATGCACACTCCCGGCGGACAGTCGGCGCTTGAGGGGCTGGAGCTCCTTGAGTAGAAATATGCCAGGCTTGACTTTTGCGTTGTAAAGTCCGGATCATTAACATCTGTTTGAAGTACTTATGCTGAAGCGCCCGGGCTATCGAACCCGGGCGCTTTTCTATTTATATTACAAGCTGTCTCCAAAATCCTTTTTGAATTTTGCCATCAACTGTTCAGGCCAGTCCGATACGGCATCCAGCCGACCCATGAAGAACCTCAATACTGCCGGCTCGTCAACAAATTTCAGTCCACCCACCAGCTCCCTGTTCTGATATAACCAGTGTAACCTGTCAATAACAAACATGGTCTGGGAAAGGGTAAAAACCCTGCGCGGGAATGCCAGGCGCAGTAATTCCACATCGGCGAGGATGTCCTTCCCGTTCTCGTCACGAACACTGGAGATGGTACCACGTTCCATTCCGCGACATCCCGAAATGATGAATAGTGCTGCGGCCAGTGCACCAGCCGGGTATTCCTCCTGCGGTACATGCGGAAGAAAGCCCATGGCATCAATATGACAACCCAGCGCCCCGGCCGGGGTGACCACGGGAATGCCGATCTTATCCAGTTCCCTGACTGTATATTCAATAAACGAGGGGGACTGGCTGATCACGGTTTCGTCCAATGTCTCGATCATTCCTACTGCCATCGCCTCGATTTCCCGTACCGACATCCCTCCATAAGTTGTGAATCCCTCATAGAGTGGCACCAGGTCACGCATTTTCAGGAACAACTCCTCGCTGTCGGTGCAAATACCACCCCCCCGCGTTGAACTGACCTTCCTGCTGGAGAAGTATACAATGTCAGACATACCGCACATTTCATGAAGAATCTCCTTGATGGATGTATCCTTGTATTCCTCTTCACGCTCCTTGATAAAATACGCATTCTCACCGATCAGACTCGCATCCAGCACGATCATGATACCGTGTTGATCTGCAATAGCCTTCACCTCTTTCATATTCGCCATTGAAAAAGGCTGTCCACCGATCAGGTTAGTGGAGGCCTCAAAACGAATGAACGGGATATGATCAGCACCGTACTCTTTGATAACATCCTCCATCTGTTTGATATCAATATTGCCCTTGAAGGGATGGTCACTTTTAATCTTCAGTCCTTCATCGGTAAAGATCTCCAGGATTTTACCACCATTGAGCTCGATGTGTGCTTTGGTAGTAGTGAAATGATAATTCATCGGGATGACATCCCCCTCCTTAATGAACGTCATGGAGATCACATTTTCCGCTG
>CAYOSB010000160.1:0-8948 GCA_964406495.1 uncultured Bacteroidaceae bacterium
AAGAGATATCCGGACTGGGAATGAAGGCCTCAGTCTCACTGAAACCGGGAACAGATGTCTCAGTATTGGAACCCTATCTTCCCAAACTCGATATGGTATTGATCATGACAGTTGAACCGGGGTATGGCGGTCAATCTTTCATGGAAGAATCCTACGGACGTGTGCAACAGCTCAGTGAAATGATCCGGGAAGCAGGAACACACACTGTAATCGAAGTGGATGGAGGAATCGGGAAAGACAACCTGCATGATTTGAAAGATGTCGGCGCAAGTGTCTTTGTAATCGGTACATCAATATTTCGCGCTGACGATCCGGCAGCCATGATCCGGGAATTGAAGCGTCTCTGAAACGACGGCTGCCCGGAGAGTCCTGGTTTACTCCCGTCTCTTTTTCATCTCCCCTGATTTTTTCCCTGCGATTTATCCAGGAGAAAGTTATCCTTTCAAATAGCTGGCAAGGTAACTGAAAGGCTCCGTGAGTTCGCCATCCCTGGTGATCGTGGCACGTTTAACGATCCCTTCAGTGTCATCCCCCAGGATTGCAGGCAATACATTTTTCAGAAGTGAATCTCCAAAATCTCCCGAGGCATCCCGTGGCAATTCACCCGGAAGATTGTCGACAGCCATCACCGTGATCACATGATCTGCAAATGGATCTTCTGATTCCCTTCCTGTATCCGGGTCATAGCCATAGAAAGGGTCAGCAATGGTGGACGCTCTTATGGTCGATGCGATCGGACCGTCGATATCGCAACTGATATCCGCGATAACACGAATTGGAATGTCAGAATCCTTTAAGTCCATTTCGGAAAGCAGTTCCGGTGACCCTGGATCCCAAAAATGACAGGCAATGAACATATCTGATTTCCTTGCATAGGGGTAGAAGGCATTTCTATATTCATCAGGATGCTCCATGAAATGACCAAAGTCAAAATCCCTCCCCTGAATGTGGCGTGTGTAATGCCACGGGTCCAGCCGGCAGAAACGGGTTTGTTTATTATCAACAGAAAGGTATTCCACGGGATTCACTTCCCTGATATCTGCAGCCCTGAGAATCTCCATGGCACCCTGTGCTACGCGTCCTCCTCCTGTTAGGATGATTCGTGTATGTTCTACTGGCAGGTTAGATAGGACCGTCTTCATTTCATCCAGCCCCGATAATTTCCATGCAGGGCGAAGCGAAAAAGCACCTGTACGCAGTCCATGCGCGCGAAGACCATTGTAGGCCCCGACGATTCCTGCCCACCGTCCGAATGCCACTACGCGCGAATGGTCTGTCCGTGTAAGGTATTCATAATCCACCAGGGTGATGTTCATTCTGCTGATCTCCTGCAGGAGCCTCCGGTTATGCTGCTGTTCCTTGGCTGTATGAGAGAAGAACAGGTAGGTTTTATTTGGGATCAAAGCGGGGATATCCACCTCCTTCACACCCATCAGGATATCGCAATCCTTCATTTTTTCCTGAACAGGTATTCCGGCATCCCTGTATTCTTTGTCTTTAAAACACCTGTTGAAAGAAGTCTGCACCACCAGCTCAATATCTGGAGACATCTTCAGCAGTTGCCTGCATTGCGCAGGTGTTAAAGGTACCCGCCTGTCGGGAGGGTCTTTCGTCTCACGGAGTATACCAATTTTCATGATTGCACATTTGTCCCGAAATTAATGAAATCATTCAAGAACATGGAAAATATGAGGGTGTTTGAAGACAGTTTGCAAAGCAAATTTGTTGACCTGTTCATAGATCTTTCGCTTCACTGATCTAATCAAGTCATCCGGTAATGCTGTCCATTCAGACACAGCAAATCCATGATGGATCCGCCTTTGTACTAAATCAGCAATCCCTCCTCCAACGCATATTCCCTGGTATTGTGTCCAGCCTCCCTGAGTCCGGCAACAAAACCCGCATTCATATTGCGTCCGGCCAGCAGCGGCATGCTGTACAGGCGGGGAAAGGTGGTCCGGTCTGATGGATTTGAGAATTCATGTTTACAGCTGTGCACATCCATGGAAAGATAAATCCTGCAAGCCACCGGCCTGGCAGCATAGGCCATACAGGCGCCGTCTTCCAGTAAGGGACAGGATTCTTTATACTGAAGTTTTTGCTTTGCTGAAAGCCCGGCAGTGTTCGCGTGCTTTTCAGCAGCACGTTTTCTCACCCTCTCGAGCTCTTCCGCATTCATCTGCTCAAACAGCCATTTTTTGAGATATTTTAATTCATGTGTATGTGCAAATACAGCCTGGTGGCAGCACCAGGAGCATCCTCTGCGGCAATGACATGGCTGCTTTTCAGCGGCTTCCTCCAGGAACATATCGATAAATCCATCCAGGGCCTGGTAAAGTATAGCAACCGCCTGATGCATCGCTGATTCGATATCTCCAGCCTTTAACAGATCAGTTGCAAGCTGGTATCCGTCCCTGAAAAAAGCCTGCTCAAGTGCGCCTTCATGCTCCGAAAATCCTTCAGACTTCAACGCGTTCTATTTTAATGGAAATGCGATCATGGTTTTCCAGTCCATGGGGTTAGGGGACTCCATCATTGATGTAATGTAAATTTCAAAAGCTTCGCCAGTGACCGCAAGGTTATTTGCATCCACATAAGCTGAAAGCGCGGAATAGGAGTCAGACATGTATTCATACATTCCTGTATGTGTTGCCGCTACTGCTTCGATCGCATCATAATACCTGGTGCGCACTGCTCCTGATGGACTCCCCTCCGTTTTGACAGGCATTGCAAGCAATGCATTTGAGTACCCGGTTTCTTCGTTATAGTCAAGATAATGCGCAAAAGAAGGTCCATTGGGCTTTAGTCCCTGATTTCTGACAGCATCCATGAGGATTGGAAACTTTTCACTCATCTGGTCGGCAATTTCTTCCATGGTTCCTCCTATGGGGATTACCAGCGCATGGGTAGCGTAGGATTTTTCAATGTTTATATCTGAAAGATTGTACAATCTTGGCGGGTTTGCATTCAGGTATTCTTTGTAATCTGCCAGTCCGGAAGTGAAGGATGACCTGAGCGGCCCTTTCATCATGAGCAACATGAGTCTTCCAAACGGATAGGATCCTTCGGAGGTAAACTGCCACTTGACATGGGTACTATCAGCCCTTTCCTCAAAAAACCATTCAACATGGGAAGGTTCAGGGCTTCCGCCAAACCATATACTTGAGGATATGTAATCCGGAAAGTGTACAGAGTCAACCCGCATTTTTCCGGTTCCAATCTTATCTCCTTCCCAGCTGTAAGTTGACCCGACATAACCGGGTTGCGAATTGATGGTCACCTCCGCGTCAGGCTCCATGTTCAACCATGGGTCCCATTCCGGGCGGTCTGAAAATCCAGCAGTCTGATGAAAGAGGTGTTCAGGAGAAAGGGCAAAATTTGTGCTCGTGCTGACAGTAGCCTGGGCAGGCAGGAATATGGGAATAATTAACAGTAATCCTGCAATGACCAATAGTATGATCAGCAAAACTTTTAAAATTTTCATGGTTTTGTTTATTGAAGATAATAAGCAAATTAGTAAACCAAAAGTTAAAAATCAATAACTACAGGATTTTAACACTTTTTTTCACTTAGTGATTTCGATTTAACTTGCACATAGCCTCCTTTTTTTTAATTACTTTTGCATCACTTTTTTAACGAAATCTCTGATGAAAAATAAAATATTTCGCGCTGCTATTTTGCTTTCTTTAATGATCCTGCTGGGAAGTTGGGGTAACCAGGGCCACACCATGATCAGTTTCAGGATCAACCTCTCTTTCAATGAGGAGATGTCACTATTCAATGACTGGGTTTTTTATCTTTCAGAGCACGCGTCTGATGCTGATGACAGAAAAAGGAAAGATCCTGATGAGGGACCGAAGCACTATATTGATATAGATAATTACCCGGATTTCCTGGAAAACGGAGTCATACCTCATGCACTGGAGGACTGCATCTCGGCATATGGAGCCGGTTTTGTCAACGACAACGGTACACTTCCATGGGCTACGCTGGCCATGTATGATTCGGTGGTCAGCTGCATGCGCAGGGAAGACTGGTCAGGTGCAAAGAAATATGCTGCTGACCTTGGACATTATGTGGCCGACGGACACATGCCCATGCACCTGACCAGGAATTACGACGGGCAGTTTACTGGTAATAATGGTATTCATGCGCGCTATGAGATTGATATGATTGCACGATATCACGACCAGCTCGAGTACCAGGGAACTCCTGCCGCAATCATTGAGGATCCCCGCGCATATATATTCAGCTATATCTATGCAAACTATCCCTACCTGGATTCCATACTCATCGCGGATGATTACGCCACCGAGATGGGAAATGGAAACAACTCTGAACAATATTACATGGCGCTCTGGGAAAGAACCGAACATCTTACACATGAAATGTTCAGCAAGGCTTCACATGCATTTGCAGAACTACTATATTCTGCATGGATTGAAGCAGGCCGTCCCGGTGAGGAAATTACCAGTCCTCCGGCAGCTATTCAGGAAAAGACGGTCCCTGAATTATTGATTTTCCCGAATCCTGTCAGCACATATGCCAGGTTCAGTTATTACAATGAAAAAAACGTACGTATCAAGGCTACTGTTTTCGATACATCGGGACGCGCAGCCATGCAGGTCAGCGGCCTTGACGCCTCAGCGGGCCACCATACGGTTCACCTGGACCCCTCTGAACTGGCCGGCGGCAACTATTACCTTGTCCTGCAATCGGGAAATCAACACCTCTGTGCCCCTTTTCATCTTCTGCACTGATCCATCTTTCCATCCCATAAAAACAATACCCCGGCAACCTCCTGCAATTCCAATCAACTGTGCTATGAAAAAACTGGCATTTCTTTATTTGAACATATATCATAAATAGATGTTTTAAAGCATACATTTGACAGAAGTTTTTTAACTTTGCGATCTTCCGGGCTTTTGCTGGTGCAACCACCCTCCTCAGGCAGGCAGGTAACCCGGTGAAGTATGGCAACAGCAAGTTGTTGAAAGAATAAGTAATAAACCTAAAAAACGAAGAACATTGGCTGGAAAGACATTATTTGACAAAGTATGGGATGCACACGTTGTGCAGCAGATCCCGGGTGGCCCGAGCGTACTGTATATCGACAAACACCTGATACACGAAGTAACAAGTCCACAGGCCTTTGCCGGGATTGATGCCCGCGGAATGAAGGTTTTTCGTCCGCAAAACACTGTTGCAACCCCTGATCACAATGTGCCCACGCAGGATCAGCACATAACCATTCATGACGAACTTTCACGATTCCAGGTGAATAAACTCACCCAGAACTGTGAAAACCATGGTATTGAGCTGTTTGGACTGAATCATCCCTACCAGGGGATCGTGCACGTGATTGGTCCGGAGCTCGGCATCACCCAGCCCGGTATGACGATCGTATGCGGCGACTCCCATACCTCAACGCATGGAGCTTTTGGCAGTGTTGCCTTCGGAATTGGCACAAGTGAGGTGGAGATGGTACTCACCACGCAATGCATCCTGCAGCCCAAACCAAAGAAAATGCGGATCAACGTGGAAGGCGAACTGGGCAAGGGCGTAACAGCAAAGGATATTATTCTGTATGTTATTTCGCAGATCTCCACGAGTGGCGGGACCGGGTACTTCATTGAGTATGCAGGTTCGGCAATCCGCAGCCTATCGATGGAAGGCAGAATGACCATTTGTAACATGAGTATTGAAAGTGGCGCCAGGGGTGGCCTGATCGCACCGGATGATACCACTTATGCATATATAAAGGGCCGCGAATTTGCACCCAAAGGAGCTGCATTTGATGAAGCTGTGCAAAAGTGGGAATCCCTGAAAACCGATGAAGATGCGGTATTTGACAAAGAACTGACATTCGATGCAGCAGATATTCAGCCCATGATCACCTATGGTACCAATCCAGGGATGGGTACAAAGATCTCAGGGAACATTCCATCTGAAACAGATATCGAAGTATCCGGGCGTAACAGCTTCAAAAAATCGTTGGCATACATGGGATTTGAATCAGGCACACCACTTGAGGGAATGCCCGTGGATTATGTTTTCGTTGGCAGCTGTACCAACGGCCGGATCGAAGACCTCAGGACCTTCAGCACTTTTGTAAAGGGTAAAAAGAAAGCAGATAATATCACTGCATGGATTGTCCCCGGTTCCAAGCAAGTGGAAAAGCAGGCCAAAGAAGAAGGACTGGACAAAATCCTGGAAGAGGCAGGTTTCGAATTGCGCCAACCAGGTTGCTCGGCTTGCCTGGCAATGAACGAAGATAAAATCCCGGAAGGAAAACTGGCAGTTTCAACCTCCAACCGGAATTTTGAAGGCCGCCAGGGTCCCGGTGCGCGAACCATGCTTGCCAGTCCGCTGACTGCAGCAGCAGTAGCTATTACGGGCAAAGTAACGGACCCTGCAAGTTTAACCCAGTAAAAGAAAAAGAAATGGCTATAGAGAAATTCACTACAGTAACATCAACAGCAGTTCCATTGCCAATAGAAAATGTCGACACCGATCAGATCATACCGGCCCGTTTTCTGAAATCAACCACGCGGGAAGGATTCGGTGACAATCTTTTCAGGGACTGGCGCTATGACAAGGCTGGTAACCCCAAAGAAGATTTTGTACTCAACCAGGACAAATACAATGGAACCATTCTCGTTGCAGGTAAAAATTTCGGCAGCGGATCGAGCCGCGAACATGCTGCCTGGGCCATCTATGATTATGGATTCAGAGTAGTTGTGTCCAGTTTTTTTGCTGATATCTTTAAAAACAATTCACTGAACAACGGACTGTTGCCTGTGCAGGTATCGGAAACATTCCTGCAGATCCTTTTCGACGCCATAGAAGCAAGTCCCGAAACAGAGATCGAGGTAAACCTGGCAGAACAAAAGATCAGTATCACCGGGACCGGTCAATCTGAATCTTTTGAAATCAACCCATATAAAAAAGAGTGCCTGTTGAACGGGTATACAGACATTGATTACCTGATCAACATCAAAGACAAGATTGAAGCATTCGAAAGAAGTCGCAGTTAGCAAACAGAGATGAACCCCTCATCTCCGGAATAATTTTTTTCGGTAAAATGAAAAAACTTTAATTAAATTTTACAGGTGTGAAAATAACCTTAATGGATACCACGCTCCGCGATGGTGAACAGACTTCCGGAGTGTCGTTCACGGCAGGTGAGAAATTGAACATGGCGAGACTTTTGCTCGAGGAGCTGAAAGTGGACAGAATTGAAGTTGCCTCAGCAAGGGTCTCGGAAGGAGAATTCCAGGGTGCAAGGGAAATCTTCCGCTGGGCCAGCGAGCACGGATATCTCGACCGTGTGGAAGTGCTCGGTTTTGTGGATGGAGATGCTTCACTGGACTGGATCAAAGATGCCGGTGGTAAGGTGATCAACCTGTTGACCAAAGGCTCATTGAACCATTGTGAAAACCAACTAAGGAAAACAAAGGAAGAACACCTCACCGATATCAAAGATTCATTAAAAAGAGCGCGGGAAAAAGGAATCAGTGCCAACATCTATTTTGAGGACTGGTCGAATGGAATGCGTCATTCAAAGGACTATATGTATTTCATGCTGGATCATCTCAAAGATGAATCCATTCAGCGGTTTATGCTTCCGGATACGCTGGGAATCCTCAACCACCAGGAGACTTATGATTTCTGCCTGGATATGAAAAAACGGTACCCGGACCTGGCATTTGATTTTCATGCACACAACGACTATGACCTGGCAACGGCGAATGTGTATTCTGCCATCAGTGCCGGGATCCTGGGAATCCATACAACCGTCAATGGCCTCGGTGAGCGGGCCGGTAATGTTCCGCTCTCAAGTGTGATCGGGATCGTGGAGGACCATTTCAGGTATGAAATGTCTGTAGACACAAAGAAATTGTATTCTGTCAGTAAGTTTATCGAAACCTTTTCCGGGGTGCGGATCCCGGAAAACAAGCCACTGATCGGTGAGAATGTGTTCACGCAGACGAGCGGCATCCATGCTGACGGAGACCAGAAGGACAATCTCTATTTCAACGACCTGCTTCCCGAACGGTTTGGCAGGAAACGTGCCTATGCGCTGGGTAAGATGTCAGGCAAGGCCAGCATCATGAAAAACCTCGAAGAACTGGGTATCGAGCTCTCAAAAGAGGATATGAAAAAGGTGACCAGGCGGGTCATTGAACTCGGTGACAAGAAAGAGGTAGTCACACAGGATGACTTGCCTTATATTATCTCAGACGTACTTCGGGGTCAGCGTGTCAAAGAAAAGATTAAGATCCGGAACTACTCACTCTCCGTGGCAGCAGGACTTCGTTCCATGGCCACGCTGAGTATAGAGATCAATAAGGAAGTATACGAGGCTACAGCCAGTGGGGATGGTCAGTATGACGCATTCATGAAAGCGCTCTGGAAAATTTATGATAAACTGGGCAGGAAGCACCCGCTGCTTGTTGACTACAACGTTACCATTCCTCCCGGGGGAAAAACAGATGCACTCGTATTGTGTACCATCACCTGGAACCATGAGGGTAAAACATTCAGAACCAGGGGACTGGACTCAGACCAGACCGTTGCGGCCATAAAATGTACAACACGTATGCTAAATGTAATCAATGGCGGATAAAATGCAGTGAATACGCAAGATTGAAGCGCATGTAGCCTGCGCGTAAAAAGCATCAAAAACAGGTGCCAACCAACCCGGAAAAGGGAGAAAATATTTGCTGAATTATATAAAATCATTCATCAAGGATCTATCCAGAGGCAACTAATTATCCTAAGAAAACAGGAGATTTATAACATACTAAATGACAATAAAATAAATAGGATATACACATGAAACCTTCATCATTGAGTATTTTAATTTGGCTTCCCCGAGCTAAAGCTTCAAAGGAAGCAAGCACAAAAGGGCATGAACCGAAATCGCCCTGGCGATGAGCTCAGCG
>CAYOSB010000161.1:0-8892 GCA_964406495.1 uncultured Bacteroidaceae bacterium
ATTTCAAGTCCGGCGGTGCGGGTTGACGCAAAAAGAACATGATTTGTTCGGAAAAGAAAAACGCGGCAACGGCGGCCACAACAATCGCCAACAGGCTGCGCATAATGGTCCAGCGCAACTCTTCCAAATGCTCCAGAAACGGCATGGCTTTTTCGGCGCTGGATTTTTTCTTTTTCTTCTCTTTGCGTTTTTTGCCTTTTCCCCAACATCTGAAAGCAGATGAAGGATTGCGTCATGGGGTATACATTTACAATGGTATCCTGACCAACCATTCCATCGGCAGCCGGTTCGGGATCCCTTCCAAAGATATTGAATTGTTAATGGCCGCATTTTAATGAAACAGCACCATGAAGTAAAAATATGGATGATCCTGGCACTGTCCCTCATGCTCCATACCGGTTGTAAAAAGACCAACCAGGAGTACAGGGGGGATGTGATACTCAGTTCAGCTTTCAATTTTGAGGACGCCTCGGTATTTGGATATAATTTTGAATTGGGAGAACGCTTAAGCTACCCATCTGTGGGAGAGCCCCTTCCTGATATTATCGTCGACCGTTACAGGCTCCTGGACGGATCGGTGAAGCCGGGATTCACTTCGCCTGCCAATACAAACGGATTTGCTCTGGCAGGTGCATTCAATAACCTGGATGAATCATTGGATTTCTACGAAAATGAGCTGTTGACCTTCGATGAAAATGCTGATTTTTCCCCATCCAGCGATACGGTGCGGGAATTCCAGGTCTGGGTACTGAAGACCACCCTGAATAAATACGTCAAGCTGCACGTCAGGGAGATCTGGACCATAGATGATGTGACAGGAAAATTTAACGAGGTAATGATCGACTATTATTACCAGCCTGATGGAACAGCCACCTTTCCCCGGTAATATTTTACAGTGTTTTTGTTATCTTGCCGGCTGTACGTTGAATAAATTCCACGAGATCCTATGAATTTTATACTGCTGGGTTTTATCCTGTATATGGTTTTGATCCTGGTGATCGGCTTTCTGACCTACAAAAGTAACAAGGACCATAATGATTTTTTTGTAGCGGGAAGAAAACTGAACCCCTGGGTGGTCGCATTCTCTGAACGGGCCAGCGGGGAGAGTGCCTGGCTGCTGCTTGGTCTGCCGGGTGCTGCTTATGCACTTGGTTTCCTTGAGATGTGGACCGCGCTGGGATGCGTGTTGGGCATTATTTTTTATTGGTTCATCATTGCAAAGGACCTTCGGGATGTTTCAGAAGAGGTCGATGCGATAACCCTTCCCACCTTTTTTGCTGCCCGTCACCGGAAGGGCCAGGTGGTGATCCGGATGCTTTCCACGGTGATCATCATCTTCTTTTTCATTTTTTATCTTTCGGCGCAGATCAACGGGGCAGGGAAGATATTGAATGTCACTTTCGGAATGGAGGAAATTCACGGGATGATCCTGGGCGCAGCATTGATCATCTTTTATACGATGATGGGAGGTTTTTTTGCAGTGGCCTGGACAGACCTGGTACAGGGGATCATCATGATCGGCACCCTGGTAATCCTTCCGATTGCAGGGTTTATCGAACTGGCAGAAAGCGGCATTTCATTGTCGGGAGAGATGGAAGGGATGAGGACTGCAGACGGGCTTTCGCTATTCTCATTTACCGGTGGCGAAACCGGCTGGGCCGCCGCCGCAGTGATCATCAGCGGGTTGAGCTGGGCGTTTGGCTATATGGGCCAACCCCACCTGCTCACCCGGTTCATGTCCATTCAGTCATCAGCCAAGATCAAGATATCCAGGCGGATCGCCATCACCTGGGCCATTCCGGCATTTACCGGTGCGATGCTGATCGGTATCGTGGGAGTAGCGATGCACGGACAGGGTTATTTTGAAGATATAGAACAGATCATGCCCTATATGGCCAAGACCCTGCTTCCAGCCTGGCTGGCCGGGATCCTGATCAGCGGGGCCATTGCCGCGATGATGTCTACGGCCGACAGCCAGCTGCTGCTGATCAGCTCATCGGTGGTGGAGGATTTTTATCACCGGACCCTGGGCAAAGAAGTCACCGACCGGTTGATGCTGAAAGTGAGCCGGTGGATCACGGTGGTGATCGGACTGGTAGGACTGCTCATCGCAGTGGTTTCTGATAAGCTGATCTTTGCCATGGTATCGTATGCCTGGGCGGGGTTGGGGTCATCATTCGGGCCACTGCTGTTGTTAATGCTGAAATGGAAAAAAGTCACGTGGCAGGGAGCTATTGGTGGATTGGTAACCGGTTTTCTGACCACGGTGGTCTGGTCTGAGATCACGGTGCTGGATGAAACCATCAGTGTGCGGTTCGTCTCCTTCGTGATGGCCTTCCTGGCGGTATGGCTGATCAGCCTTGCCACCCGGAGCAAAACTCTGGATTAATACTGGTAGCAGTGCCCCTTGAGCGATGGGATGCGAGCGCAGGCAAAAGGTCAGCCAGGATATACGCAGGGACAGCAATATTAATTGAATACGAATACAGCAGAACACTAACGGTAGAACACTAACGGTAGAGCACGAACGGTAGAGCACAAACAGCAGAGCACAAACAGCAGAGCACAAACAGCAGAGCACAAACAGCAGAGCACAAACAGCAGAACACGAACAGCACAGCATTCATCAGAGATATGCGTTTTATTTATAATATCGGCGTAAGAAGTTATTACCTGTTGATCAGGATCGCCTCCATTTGGAATCCCAAGGCAGCGGATTGGATTCGCGGGCGCAGGGTATGGAGGGAACAGGTCGCTGATGCATTTGAAAGTACCGACAGGGTAGTCTGGTTCCATTGTGCGTCACTGGGAGAATTTGAGCAGGGCCGGCCGGTAATCGAGGCCGTCCGTAAAGCTCATCCCGGTAAGAAGATTTTGCTTACCTTTTTTTCTCCGTCGGGGTATGAAAAAAGAAAAAATTATCCGGGTGCGGACCTGGTATGTTATCTGCCGCGTGATACTGTATCAAACGCAAAAGCATTCCTCGAACTGGTGCCGGTTGAACAGGCATTGTTTATCAAATATGAATTCTGGTACCATTTTTTGAACCGGCTGCATGATCAAAAGGTCCCGACTTACCTCGTTTCCGGACATTTCAGGAAATCACAGGTGTTTTTCAGGTGGTATGGTGGTTTTTTCAGGCGGATGCTCCGTTGCTTTACGCATATTTTCGTCCAGAAGGAAGTTTCTGCAAACCTGCTGGGGGAGATCGGCCTGCAGAATGTGACCGTAGCAGGGGATACTCGGTTCGACAGGGTAATGCAGATTACAGCACATGCGGAGGGATCCAAAGTATTGCAGAACTTCGCAGCAGGCAGCGATGTGATCATTGCCGGGAGTACCTGGGAGACTGATGAGCAATGCGTCAAGGCAGCTTTTGAAACTGCAGGAGCCAACTGCAAACTGATTATCGCTCCCCATGAAGTTGCAGCAGTCAACGTGGAAAGGCTGATGAGGATTTTCCCGGGAGCCACGCGCTTTTCGCAACTGGACCAGGTTGGGGAAGTCACCGGCCGGACCATCGTTGTTGATACCATTGGGCACCTCTCCTCACTTTATCCTTACGGGACCGTTGCATTTATCGGGGGTGGCTTTGGAAAAGGAATCCACAACATTCTGGAGGCCACGGCCGCCGGATTGCCGGTTTTTTTCGGACCCAACTACAGGAAATTCAGCGAAGCAGTGGAACTGGTCGCCGAGGGAGGGGCATTCCCTGTACGCAACAGTAATGAAACTGCCGCCGGGGTGAGCAGACTGCTTGGTGACCGGGACAATCTGCAAAAAATCTCAGAACGTGTCCGGGCATTCACCAGGAGCAGGACCGGGGCCACGCAGATCATCATGGCGTATCTCTGATCTGTTTTCAGGCTTCAGGAATGACTGCAAAAATCCCTGTCACCATTCTTTCCCCCTTCACCCGGCTTTCCAGAACGTTCATCAACGGAATATTTCGTAATATACACATATACAATGTGTTACACATAATCACCGGAACATGGTTTTTGGTGAAAACAGCATTTGGTTGAACCTGACCAACTTAGACTGAACGTTGATTTCTTGTTAATAAAAACGAAATCTTTTCTGCGTACCTGTACACGATTTCTTCCTAATTTCATCAACCAATTTCGGATTCACAGGAGGTCCATCATTATCCCAATTTTTTGGAAGATCGGTTGAGGAGTACAGCAGATAACAGGACCATCTTGCGATTATGCGTCGAGAAGACGTTCACAAAACACTGATAAACAAATAGTTGAAAGGGTTTAAAAAAGTTGTCTTATTGTTGATAACTATCATTGAGGCGAGGGAACAGGTTTACTAATTTGGGTGTTACAACAGGTGTGAATTTCGAAGCGTATTTTAACCACATTTAAACAGAACTGTATGTCAGACCAGGGAGCAACACAAAAGGGACAAATGATTGTAGAGAAGGAAGCGCAACATTCGAAAGCGAAAACATCCAAACGAACAGAGGAACCGAAAACGTTTTCGAATGAGGAGGCTTTCAAAGCATCCCTGGAATATTTTAAAGGTGATGAGCTGGCAGCAAGGGTGTGGGTCAATAAATATGCACTGAAGGATTCATTTGGCAAGCTGTATGAACGCAGTCCGGATGACATGCACCATCGCCTGGCAGGTGAGATTGCCCGGATCGAGAAGCGCTATCCGAATCCGCTTTCCCACGACGAGCTGTACGGCCTGATGCAAGGATTCAAATACATTGTTCCCCAGGGCTCCCCCATGACCGGCATAGGCAACAATTTCCAGATCGCTAGTTTATCCAACTGCTTTGTCATTGGCCACGACGGACCATCAGACTCATATGGTGGTATCATGAAGATCGACCAGGAGCAGGTGCAGCTGATGAAACGCCGTGGTGGTGTGGGACATGATCTTTCACATATCCGTCCGACAGGCAGTCCTGTTTTGAACAGTGCACTGACCTCTACGGGAGTGGTCCCCTTCATGGAGCGTTATTCCAACAGTACCAGGGAGGTGGCACAGGATGGAAGACGCGGGGCGCTCATGCTGAGCATTTCCATCAAACATCCCGACGCGGAACATTTTATCGATGCCAAGATGGAATCCGGCAAAGTAACCGGCGCCAATGTGTCTGTCAGGATGGACAATGATTTTATGGATGCTGTTGTGAAAGGTGAGATGTACCGCCAGCAGTACCCGATCCATTCAGACAATCCCACCTATACAAAAGAGATCGATGCCCGCCAGTTGTGGTCCAAGATTGTCCATAATGCCTGGAAGTCTGCCGAGCCGGGCATCCTGTTCTGGGATACCATCGCCACCGAATCAGTGGCCGACTGCTATGCCGACGAGGGCTTCAGGACCGTGTCTACCAATCCATGCGGAGAGATCCCGTTGTGTCCCTACGACAGCTGCCGGTTGCTGGCAATCAACCTTTTCAGTTACGTAGAAGATCCATTTACGGAAAAAGCAGTATTCAACTGGAAGAAATTCAAGAAGCATGTAGGGTTGGCGCAGCGCATGATGGACGACATCATCGACCTGGAACTGGAAAAGATCGATGCGATCCTCGACAAGATCAAGGCAGATCCCGAAGATGAGGAGATCAAGCGCGTGGAGATCAGCCTCTGGGAAAATATTCGCAAAAAAGCATTGCAGGGTCGCAGGACAGGTGTCGGTATTACGGCTGAAGGTGACATGCTGGCGGCGCTTGGCCTGCGGTATGGTAGTGAGGATGCAGTGGATTTTTCAGAAGAGGTACATAAGACCATCGCCATTGAAGCCTATCGTTCGAGCATGAATATGGCCAAAGAGCGGGGACCCTTCGAAGTATTCGATGCAAAGAAGGAAGTAAACAACCCATTTATCAAACGCCTGGCCGCGGAAGATCCCCAGCTGGCTGAGGACATCAAAGTGTACGGCAGGAGGAATATTTCATTGCTTACCATCGCTCCCACCGGGACGACAAGCCTGATGACCCAGACCACTTCCGGGATCGAACCTGTGTTCCTCCCGGTCTACCAGCGCAGACGAAAAGTGAATCCGAACGACAAAGATGCCACGGTCACCTTTGTTGACGAGGTGGGTGACAGCTGGGAAGAATACAACGTGTTTCATCACAACTTCCTGACATGGCTCAGGATCAATGGCCACAATCCGGAAGAGGTAAAGCGCTTTGACAATGACGCTGTACAGGAACTTGTGAAACAGTCACCCTATTACAAAGCCACCTCGAATGACGTGGACTGGGTATCCAAGGTGAAAATGCAGGGACGGGTGCAGAAATGGGTGGATCACTCCATCAGTGTCACCATCAATCTTCCTTCCGATGTTTCGGAAGAGCTGGTGGGTGAACTGTATGTGGAAGCCTGGAAGAACGGGTGCAAAGGTGTAACTGTGTACAGGGACGGATCACGTTCCGGCGTACTGGTCTCGAATAATGACAAGGATAAAAATGCTGAATCACCCTTCCCCAAGAAGCGACCGAGAGTCCTTGATGCTGATATCCTGCGTTTCAAGAACAACAGTGAAGAGTGGATCGCCTTTATAGGACTGATCGATGGCAGGCCTTACGAAATTTTTACAGGAAAGAAAGAAGATGATAATTTTCCTATCCCGAAATCCATCCGGACCGGGAAGATCATCAAGACCAAAGAGGACAGCGGGGAGACACGCTACGACTTTCAGTATATCGACAAGTACGGGTACAAAGTAACCATGGGGGGATTGTCGCACCAGTTCTACAGTGAGTTCTGGAATTATGCCAAACTCATCTCCGGCGTGTTGCGGCATGGCATGCCCATTGTGCATACGGTGGATCTGATTACATCGCTGCGCCTGGACGATGATACGATCAACAACTGGACCGCCGGTGTGGCGCGTGCATTGAAAAAATATATACCTGACGGAACCGAAGTGAAGGGGAAGTCATGTGAAGACTGTGGATCAGGACACCTGATCTACCAGGAAGGATGCCTGATCTGTACAGATTGCGGCTCTTCGAAATGTGGGTAGACGTAGCAGAATACTCCAGTACATAAAAGAGGGTGTCTCGAAGAAAGGGGCATCCTCTTTTCTATGGGTATTTCTTCGTGAAACCCTCATCATTGGGCATAGCTATATCAGGGGACCATTGGTCAAATCAGATGATATATTTCCCGATGAATTACGGTATCTTGATGAGGGTTACTCATAGCATAATAAATTTTAGCGGTATTGACTCCGTCGAGCTCCACTGCGTTCCGGTTCGTGAGCTCGCTGCGCTTGGTTCGCACGCTGTCGCCGAAGCTTTAGCGTAGGAGCCCGAACACCAATAAAAATTCTATTCTGATGTGAGGCAACTAATCCCCTGTAGTTAAGAATTAGATTTTTCAATTATTCGATATTTATGATAGTTAAACTCGGATTAAATCGAGAAATATTATATATTTACTCGTTTATAATCGAGAAATATTATAAATATCATGATTCAAAGGCATCTTAAAGGGAATATTGAGAAATATCTATTTAAAAAAAAGACCATTATTCTTTATGGAGCCCGACAAACAGGTAAAACAACATTAATGGAAGAAATTCTGGCCCCATTCAGAGAAAAAACGCTTTTTTTGAACGGGGATGATGCAGATACACGGGCAATGCTAACAGATTTGAACCCAACGAAACTTATTCCAATCATTGGAAATTCAGAAATTG
Source organism: uncultured Bacteroidaceae bacterium (assembly GCA_964406495.1). Classification (GTDB taxonomy): domain Bacteria; phylum Bacteroidota; class Bacteroidia; order Bacteroidales; genus M55B112. The sequence goes on from CAYOSB010000161.1 coordinate 7,675, forward strand.
TATTGCTGGATGAAGCGCAACGAATTCCTGAAACAGGGCTGGTATTGAAAATAGTGCATGATAATTTTAAAAATGTGCAACTCGTTGCCACTGGTTCGTCTTCCTTTGAATTGGCTAATAACATAAAGGAACCACTGACAGGCCGGAAATTTGAATTTACACTTTATCCTTTATCTTTTGGTGAAATGGTTGATTATCATGGGTTTCTTACTGAAAGGAGATTGCTTGAGCACCGTTTGATTTATGGGTATTATCCGGATATTGCAATGAACATGGGACTGGAAAAGAAGTTGCTTCAATCGCTCGCTTCAAGTTTTTTGTACAAAGATTTATTAACCCTGGAAACCATTAAAAAGCCTGTTCTGCTGGAAAAGATTCTATCTGCCCTTGCTTTGCAAATAGGAAACGAAGTATCTTACAACGAGCTGGCCCAATTGCTCAATTCGGACAAGGAAACCATTGAGAAGTATATTGATTTATTGGAAAAAACCGGTGTTGTTTTTAGGTTGGGATCACTGAATCGGAATGTGAGAAATGAGATTAAAAGGGGACGTAAGATTTATTTCTTCGACAATGGAATTCGGAATGCGGTGTTAGGTAATTTTTCGCCTGTCACAAAGAGAACAGACAAAGGTCCTTTATGGGAAAATTTTCTTGTCAGTGAACGGTTTAAAAACCTCGGTAATCATGAATTAGATGTTAATTCATGGTTCTGGCGGACCACACAGCAGCAGGAAGTTGATTATGTTGAAGAAAGGGATAATAAATTGTATGCTTATGAATTTAAATGGAACCCTCAGAAGAAAGCTCATCTATCTAAAACTTTTTCCAAAGCTTATCCAAAACATGAATTTAAGGTGATTCATCCGGAAAATTTTCATGAGTTTGTATTGAAACCCTCATCTTTGGGAATAGATTTTTCAGCGGAGAAATGACAAAAAAACATGAACCGAAATCGCCCTGGCGATGAGCTCAGCGAAGCTAATATATGGTATGGAATGTAAGGATGTTCGATGAGGGTTACTCATAGCATAAAGATTTTAATGGTATTGACTCCGTCGAGCTCCACTGCGTTCCGGTTCGTGAGCTCACTGCGTTCGGTTCGCACGCTGTCGCCGAAGCTTTAGCGTAGGAGCCCGAGCACCTTTATAATATAAATGTTCTGCGAGGCAACAACCGGAACGAAGTGGAGCTCATGAGGACGACGAAGGAGGACGA
>CAYOSB010000162.1:0-8859 GCA_964406495.1 uncultured Bacteroidaceae bacterium
GTAGTTCCTGGAGTTGATCTCCGGGTCCTTTTCCGGCCAGAAATCCAGTCGTGGATCCATGGTTACAAGCTGCCTGATCCCCTGGAGTTTTTGAAGTGCCAGGATGATCCCGAACGACAGGTCCTGTGATCCCCCAATATAAAACGGAATTACATTGCGGTCGAATAGTTCCAGGGTGATGTCGCGGATCGCAAAATAAGTATCATTGATATTTTCCGTGATCTTCAGATTCCCCAGGTCAACTACATGCACATTTTTATTGATCTTCCTCAGCTGGTAAAGCATACCCCTCACCCGGTCCGGAGCAGGAGCACTTCCACTGATATAAGCTCCTTTGTCCTGCGGTACCCCGATTAGTGCAACCTGGTACTGGTCCATATTGTGGATGGGCCTGTCGGGCGTATGAATGGAAATGTTCCTGACAAAGGAATATTTTTCCGGCAGCAGGTGAAACCCTGGTCTGTCCAGGCTTACGGGGTCGAAGTATCCGTTGAGGTCCATAGCGCGTTTTTTTAAGATTTGCGTCGTCGGGAGGGTTTTTTATCCGGGGTTTTCTCAATGATCTCCATGCAGTCCTCCAGTGTAAGTTCTTCCGGCTTCCTGTTTTTAGGTATTTTGTAGTTTTTCTTGTTATAGGAAATGTAGGGTCCATACCTTCCGTTCAGTACCTGCAAACCGGGTTGCTCATCGAATTCATTGATGATCCGGTTCTTTTCTTCCTGCCGTTTGGCCCTGATCAGTTCAATGGCCCGTTCCAGGCCAATCGTATAGGGGTCGTCTTCTTTTTGCAGGGAAACGAATTTGTTCTGGTGCCTAATATAAGGGCCGTACCTCCCTATGGCAACGGTCACATCTGCATCTTCGAATTGTCCCAGGTTACGGGGCAGTTTGAAAAGGTCCAGTGCTTCCTGCAGGGTGATGGTTTCCATACTTTGCCCCTTGAGCAGGCTGGCAAACCTTGGTTTTTCCTCGTCTTCTGCTTCCCCGATCTGGACCATGGGACCAAACCTGCCGATCTTGACTATGACCGGCTTTCCAGACTCCGGATCCTCGCCCAGCACGCGTTCCCCTTTCGATTTTTCTGAAGTTTGCATGGTATCATCCACCTGTTTATGAAACGGGTTATAGAACGCTGATATCATGGCCGTCCAGTCCTCTTCGCCCATGGCAATGGAGTCAAATTTCTTTTCCACATCAGCGGTGAAATTGTAATTCATGATGTTCACAAAATATTGCTCCAGGAAGTCATTGACCACCATGCCAATATCCGTGGGGAATAATTTTTGTTTTTCCTGGCCGACGGTCTCCGAACGTTTCTTTTCGTTTATTTTTCCCTGTTTCAAATCAAGCGCAGTGACCTCGCGTTGCTCCCCGGGCCGGGTTTCCTTCACCACGTACTCCCTGTTCTGAATGGTGGAGATGGTAGGCGCATAGGTGGAAGGACGGCCGATGCCGAGTTCCTCGAGCTTCTTAACCAGGCTAGCTTCGGTATATCTTGCCGGGGGTAAAGTGAATTTCTGTACCGCTTCGATCAGTTTGCTGTTCAGCGGATCGTTCTGCGTGATCGGAGGCAGCAGACTGGCGGTCTCTTCCTCTTTCTCCTCATCTGTGGATTCGATATATACTTTCAGAAACCCATCGAATATCAGCACTTCGCCTGTGGCAACGAAATGCTCTTCTGCGTTGGATACATCAATCTTTACGGTGGTTCTCTCCAATTGCGCATCGCTCATTTGAGAGGCAATGGTACGTTTCCAGATCAGTTCATACAATCGCTGTTCCTGGCTACTGCCATTGACCGCGCGGTTACTGATATAGGTAGGTCTGATCGCCTCGTGTGCTTCCTGTGCGCCTTTCGATTTAGTGGCATACTTGCGCACCTTCAGGTATTTTTCGCCAAATGCACGTTGGATCTCTGAGGAAGCGGTGGAGATGGCCAGGTTGGACAGGTTCACGGAATCGGTCCGCATATAGGTAATGAGACCCGATTCATAAAGTCGTTGCGCAATGGACATGGTCTGTGAGACAGAATACCCCAGCTTCCTGCTGGCCTCCTGCTGCAGGGTGGAGGTTGTAAAAGGGGGTGCGGGTGATTTTTTCGCCGGCTTTTTCTCCACGGAGCTTACCTTGAATGCTGCTGTGCTGCATTTCTCAAGGAAAGCACGTGTCTCTTCAAGGGTATCAAAACGCCTGGATAATTCCGCCCTGATCTCCTGTCCTTGCGTCTGAGCAGGTTGTTCTCCTGCCTGGGTGAATCGTGCCGTTACCCTGAAATAGGCCTTGGGTTTGAACGCATTTACTTCACGTTCCCGCTCCACGATCAGCTTCACCGCTACACTCTGCACACGCCCTGCAGATAGCGAGGGTTTTACTTTTTTCCAGAGCAGCGGAGATAGTTCAAACCCCACCAGCCGGTCGAGTACCCTGCGTGCCTGCTGCGCGTTGACCAGGTTCGAATCGATGCTCCGGGGATGCGCGATGGCATTCTGAATGGCGTCTTTGGTGATTTCGTGGAAAACGATCCGTTTTGTCTTGTCCTTATCAAGGTTCAGGACTTCCTGGAGGTGCCATGCAATGGCCTCTCCCTCCCGGTCCTCGTCAGATGCGATCCAGACGGTGTTGGCTTTTTTTGCCAGGTCTTTCAGCTCTTTGACTACTTTTTTCTTGTCGGCCGATACAATATATTCCGGCTGGAAATTATTTTCAATATTGATTCCCAGGTTCTTTTTTGCCAGATCCCGCACATGACCAAAGCTTGATTTAACCACAAAATCTTTTCCGAGGAACCTTTCAATGGTCCGTGCTTTTGCAGGTGACTCAACAATTACTAGATTCTCTATCATATTTTCTACCCCCAATCGTTTCTTAAATGAAAGCACAAAATTATACCAATTGATTGAGTACTCTCAAATTTTTGGCGTAAATAATTACTATTTTTGTCCCAAACATTTTCTAAAATGCTGAAAAAAGCCGATAAACACAAGGTGTTCCTTGCTGTTCTCTGGAGCTTATACGGACTAACATTTATTTTTATAATTGTACTTTTTGTCCTGATTGCGAAGGGAAAAATGGGTTTTATGCCCACTTTCGAAGAACTTGAGAACCCGCAAACGAACCTTGCTTCAGAAATCTATACAGATAACGGAGAATTACTCGATAAGTTCTTTGTGGAGAACCGAACGCTGGTGGAATACGAGGATTTATCGCCTTACCTTGTAGATGCCCTGATCGCCACGGAAGATGTCAGGTACAAGCGGCATTCCGGGATCGATGTGCGCAGTCTTGCACGTGTAATTGTAAAGTCACTGCTCCTGGGCCAGGATGCAGGCGGGGGGAGTACCATCTCACAGCAGCTGGCGAAAAATCTTTTCCCGAGGGACACTACGGAAAATAAAGCGAAAATCGGCAGGGCCGCACATATGGCTGTTGTGAAATTCAAGGAGTGGAATACTGCTGTGCGCCTCGAAAGAAGTTATACCAAAAAGGAAATCCTTACGATGTACCTCAATACCGTGCCCTTCGGAAGTGATGCGGTGATTGGGATCAAATCGGCAACGCGCGCCTTTTTCGACACCTCTCCCGATTCACTCAAACTGGAAGAGGCAGCCATTCTTGTGGGAATGCTGAAGGCCCCTACACGTTATAATCCCTACAGGAATCCCGACAATGCCTTTGGCAGGAGAAATGTAGTAATTGACCAGATGGTGAAATACGATTACCTTGATACCACCATCGCTGATTCTGTCAAACAGCTGCCGGTGAAGGCGCAGTTCAATATTGCCGGACATATGCAAGGCAATGCCAACCACTTTCGAACCTATCTCCGGGTGAGTATGGAGGCAGATTTTCCTGTCCGTGAAGACTATCCGAAATGGGCCTATGAGAATTTTAAACGTGATTCAATCCGTTGGCAGAATGATCCGCTTTATGGCTGGATTGACAAGAATCCCCGACCTGACGGCTCTACCTATAATATTTATCGCGATGGGTTGCGCATCTATACCACCATCAATATGAAGATGCAGGAATATGCAGAGCAGGCCATGGAAGAACACCTGAGAGAATACCTGCAACCGGCATTTTTTGCAGAAAAAAAGGGCAGGCCCAACGCCCCATTTGAGGACATTTCCCCTGAAGAAATACGAACTACCATGAACAGGGCCATCGAGCAATCGGAAAGATACAAGACATTGGATGGCAGGGGCATGCCGCAGGATTCCATTATGGACATCTTTCATACACCAAGGGAGATGCAGGTATTCTCCTGGAGTGGCATGCGGGATACTTTGCTGAGCCCATACGATTCCATCCGGTACCTGAAACATATCCTCAGGTCGGGATTCATGGCAATGGAACCCTGGTCCGGGCAGGTAAAAGCATATGTGGGTGACCACAATTACCGGTATTTCCAGTATGATCATGTGACCATGGGACGGAGGCAGGTGGGATCAACCGTCAAACCATTCCTTTACCTGCTGGCCATGCAGGAGGGAGTATCCCCCTGCAAACAGATCCCGCTGGTACCTATTACTTTCAAGGACAGGGATTCTACTTACACCCCGAAAGCTCCGCCACCCAACAGCAATGCAGGAAAGTATGTGACGCTGAAATGGGGACTGGCCAATTCCCACAACTGGGTTTCGGCCTGGTTGTTCAAGCATTACAAACCGGAAAATGTCATTCAGCTGATGCGCAAAATGGGAATCACTTCCCATATTGATCCGGTGCCTTCCATGATTTACGGACCTGCAGATATTTCCCTGGAAGAAATGGTCGGAGCCTTTAATACTTTTGGCAACCAGGGTATCTATGTTTCCCCGGTGTATGTCACACGCATTGAAGATAAATACGGAAACGTGATTTCCACCTTCCAGGCCCGGGAGATGGAAGCCATCAGTGAGGAGACCGCTTACCTGATGCTCACCCTGCTGAAAGATGTGGTGGACCGGGGTACGGCATACAGATTGCGTTGGAGATATGAATTCTCAGGGGAAATTGCCGGGAAGACCGGGACCACGCAAAACCAGAGTGATGGATGGTTCATGGGGATCACTCCACAGTTATCTGCAGGCGTTTGGGTAGGTGGCGAGGACCGTTCCATTCGCTTCGACCGGCTGGGTATGGGGGCCGGCGGTAACATGGCACTACCTATCTGGGCGAACTTTTTTGAAAAGGTCTATGCCGATTCTACCCTCGGGATTACCCAGGAAGCGTTTTTTGAGCAACCCGAGGATTTTCATGTGGACCTGGATTGCGTGGATGTCTCTGAAAGTCCCTCAAGCGAAGACTTCAGTGATTTTTAGGATCAGATGCAGGTTATGACCATATGCTATGTGTGGTTTGATTCCTGGCGGGACCACATTTTGTGCTGGAGAGGTTATGGACCAGGAGCTTCTCCCGATAGGAACTTCCCTGGGAATGATGGTCAACCCGGAATGGACTTGATCAGTTTGCGCGTGTAGTTTTCAGATGGATCCAGGTAGATCTTTGCCGCGGTCCCTGATTCCACGATCCTGCCCTCCGACATCACCAGTACGCGGTCTGACATATATTTGACCACGGTCAGGTCGTGGGAAATAAAGATATAAGTGAGGTCATATTCCGCTTTCAGGTCATTCAGCAGGTTGAGGATCTGTGCCTGCACACTCACATCCAGTGCAGAAACGCTCTCATCCAGGATGATAAAATCAGGCGCACAGGCCAGGGCCCTGGCAATACCGATCCGCTGCCTTTGTCCCCCGGAGAACTGGTGCGGATAAAGGTTGTAAGCATCTTCCGGGAGATCCACCTGGTTGAGCAATTTTCGTGCACGGACTTCGCGGTCCGCCTTTCCTGCAGCCAGTTGGTGCACCACCATGGGTTCTGTCAGAATATTCCCGATGGTTTTTCCGGGGTTGAGTGATGAGTAGGGGTCCTGGAATACGATCTGGATCCTGCGCCTGGTGCGGCGGAGTTGCCCGGGAGACATTGTATTTAATGATTTGCCCTCAAAGATCACCGATCCGCTGCTGGCATTGATCAGCTGCAGGATCGTCCGGCCGAGCGTGGTCTTGCCACATCCCGATTCTCCCACCAGTCCGAGGGTTTCTCCTTTAAATACATCAAACGAGACCGCATTCACCGCAGTGACGGACCTTCCCCTGCTTTGAAAATGCACTGCCAGGTCACGGACGGACAGGAGCACTTCCGGGGGGCTTTTGTGGCTGTGTTCCTTGCGTGGTGGAGGGACGGGCCGGTCGGGGTTCATGAAATCAGCCACCGTCGGCAGGCGTTCCGGCTGTTCGTCCAGCTGTGGCCTGCATGCCAGCAATCCTTTGGCATAAGGAGTGGAAGGATGTTCCAGTATTTGTTTCATGGTGCCGGTTTCCACGATCTCTCCCCTGTACATCACCGCGATTTCATCCGCGATCTGCTTCAACACCATCAGGTCGTGGGTAATGAACAGGATACTCAGGTCATACTTTTCTTTCAGTCCTGCGAGAAGGTCCAGGATGTTTTTTTGCACCGTGACATCCAGTGCGGTGGTGGGCTCGTCTGCAATCAACAGGTCAGGGTTGGTCGAAAGGGCCATGGCAATCATCACCCGCTGTCGCTGTCCGCCGGATAGCTCATGGGGCCATGCATTGTAAATGTGCTGTTCATCCGGAAGCCTGACCTCCCGGAACAGCCGCAGGATCTCCTCTTTTGCCTCTTTTTTGCTGAGCCGGTGGTCCTTCAGCAGGGGTTCAATGGCCTGCGGACCACATTTCATGGTTGGGTTCAAAGATGTCATTGGCTCCTGGAAGATCATGGAAATGCGGTTGCCCCTGATCCGGTTGAGCTGCTTAACCGGGAGATGCAGTAATTCTGTTGCTGCGGGCGTGTCATTCAGCATGATACTTCCCGAGGTGATGTTGATACCGCGGGGCAGGAGTCCAAGCACCGACAGGGCAGTAAGTGTTTTTCCCGATCCGGATTCACCCACCAGTCCCATGACCGTGCGACGCGGGATGTCGAGTGATATATGATTGACAAGGGATTTTTCACCTGCTTTTAGGGCCAGGTCCCTGATGCGGAGGAGCGGATCTTGGGGCTGGTAATCTTTTCTGAACAGTGGCAGCACACTTGTTTTTTCATTGTGAACCATCATCCGAACAGGTGTTTGGGCAATTCCTGGACCTTTGCCAGTTTGATGATCTGAATGGCAAAACGATCTTTCTGAATGGCCCTGTCATTATACGCAGACACAAATATGGTATTGAACCCGAGCTTTTCCGCTTCGGAGATCCTTTGTTCCAGCCTTCCGACGGGTCTGATCTCACCGGACAGACCCACTTCACCGGCGAAACAACTGTGTTTGTCCAGTGCGATATCCACAGTGGAGCTCAGTACGGCACTGACAATCGCCAGGTCAGTGGCGGGATCGTCCACCCTGAGTCCACCGGCAATATTAATAAATACATCCTTGCTGGAGAGATGGAAGTTCGCACGTTTCTCCAGCACTGCCAGCAGCATGTTCAGTCTCCGCACATCAAATCCGTTGGACGTGCGCTGCGGTGTTCCGTATGCAGCTGTGCTGACCAGTGCCTGGGTTTCGATCATCAGTGGCCGGATGCCTTCAATGTTGGCGGCGACTGCAGATCCGCTCAGGTCAGTGGACTGTTGATTGAGTAATACTTCAGAGGGATTGGCGATCTCAGCAAGCCCGTTGTTACGCATCTCGAAAACGCCGAGTTCGGAGGTGGATCCGAACCTGTTTTTGCTTGCCCTGAGGATCCTGTACATGTGGTGTGAATCTCCCTCGAACTGCAGTACGGTATCGACAATATGTTCGAGGATCTTCGGACCGGCCAGGTTGCCCTCCTTGGTAATGTGGCCGATCAGGATTACCGGGATGCCCGTCTGCTTGGCCACACGCAACAGCTGGGCGGCACACTCCCTTACCTGTGAGACACTTCCGGGGGTGGATTCAATCTCTTCCGAGAAGAGGGTCTGGATAGAATCGATGATCACCATTTCAGGTTTCACCTGGTTGATCTGTGTGATGATCCCCTGCAGCGAGGTTTCGGCGAGCACCTGCGTTGCTTCGTTCAGGCTGCCCAATCTTTCTGCGCGCATCTTGATCTGCTGCGGGCTCTCCTCACCGGAGACATACAGGGTAGAGGCCTGGAATTTGATGGCAATCTGCAGCGCGAGGGTGGATTTCCCGATCCCCGGTTCACCGCCTATCAGGACCATCGATCCGGGCACGAGCCCGCCACCCAGGACCCGGTTGAATTCCCTGTTGCGGGTATCGTACCTTTCGAGTTTATCGGAACGCACCGCTGTAATTTTTTCAGGGGTTGCCCGGCGGCCCGGATCAGCCTCAAACCGTTTGGCAGGCGATTTATGGATCACCTGTTCCACCAGGGAGTTCCATTCACCACAGCTATTGCACCTGCCCACCCACTTGGCGGATTCAGCGCCACAGTTCTGGCATACGTATACAGTTTTGGATTTTGCCATATTGAATAAAAGGAAATTAAACTTACATAAAATTCATGGATCATCCACAGGCAAATTGAAATTCCCTGAAGTTTTTGGCCATGAAAATTAACATTCAGGCAGCAGCACCCCTTATTTTTTTGTTTTATCTATGACACTGGAGGAGGAAAAGCCTTCCAGCAGTGGCACGGTAACGGTTCTTCCACCCCGGTCGTTAACGAAGCGGGAGCCCACGATATTTTCGATGGTATAATCGCCACCCTTTACAAGCACATCAGGAACGACCTGGCGGATCAGCTCCAGCGGCGTTTCTTCTTCAAAGATGACCACATAATCGACCATGGTAAGTGATGCCAGGATCATGGCGCGTGATTGCTGATCCATCACCGGGCGGTC
>CAYOSB010000163.1:0-6211 GCA_964406495.1 uncultured Bacteroidaceae bacterium
GTTGACTGGCAGGTACGGTCAGTATGTTGAGCGAACCTCCGCCAAAGGGCGAATAATGTCGAGTGCTATTCGTGCCTTTTTGTATTTGTATGTTTGCGAGCATCTCCTGGAAACCAGTGCGTGCCGACCATTGGTAATTCCTGCTGCCCGGATAATTGAGCGCTATTCCATTGAACAAGACGGAGATATGTTTTTGCCCAAATCCCCTGATATTTAATCTGCTTTCTCCGAATTGATTGCCCAGTGAAGAAGTATATATCCCGGCAACGTTTTGTAAATAATATGGAACTTGCAGCATCCCCTGCAATGGAGCAAGGTCGCTCCTGCGCAGGTCGGAATGGGTAACCGGGGACCTCCGGGAGGCACGGTCAGATAGTTGGTATATTTCAAGTATATTTAAATCATTGGACTGAAGTTCTATTTTACCGATGTCCACGATCCTTTTAGATGCAATCACAGGTATTGAAATTGTTTGAAAACCTTTATGAACGATCGTAAGGTTGAGTGTTGTATTTGTTGGAACCGAGAGCTGGAAGCTCCCTGAAGCATCTGTAGTAGTCTGACTATCACTATAGCCTTCAGAGATAATTGCTCCCGGAATTCCTGTGTGATATTCTGAATCCCGCACCATTCCGGTAATGATCGTTTGTGCCTGCACCTCTGTAAAAAGTAGTACATTCAAGAGCACAAACAGGGATATATATTTCGTAATTTCTGGGATCAGTTGATTAGGAAAGCCAAATGCATCGATATTGAATAGCGAATACTTCATTAAATCCGGGCTATATTTTTTTATTCCATGACAAAAATACATTCAAATATAGTTAACTAACGGTTCTTCCTTGGATTTTTTAATTTCCATTTGAATAAACTGGCATCCCTGAAGAATTGAAAGGGATGAAGGAAGGAAACCTGGCAGGGTTGAACTTGCTATTTTTCCTTGATGCACCGAACCGAAACACCCACATATCCGGATACCTTATCCCGCATAAATGCACTTCCTGTTGCTGACCTGAGGGCAAGGGATGTCTCAGTGTCAACTGCACCATAATAGCCAAATGATCCAAGCATCGAGAAATTTCCGGCATAGGACCTGCAACCGCCTGGCAATGCACTGAACCCGCTTTCATTGTTGGCATCCACATTGGGTTGTACCCAGGTGAGGGTGTCCACTGATTTCATTTTACCGCCTGCATTTTGACTTACTTCATGTTTTGCAAAATCAGCATCCGCATCAAGATGGAAAAGAAGGGCCATGAAATCATCCGAGTTGGGGACCCGCCAACCTTCCGGGCACAATTTTCCCGTTTGTATGGTATGATAATTATATAAAGCGCCGAATTTCTTCGCAAATGCAGCTGAATCATTTTCGTACCAGCAATATCCGGGCGATTCAAGGTTGTACCATTCTGAAGCATCCCGCACTTCTGGAATTTTCACCCCGTCGTTGTAATGTGTAACGGTGAGATTCGCTGACATCCAGATCTGCCTGCCGATTTTTACAGTGGGATAAATGTTTCCGTCGATATCAGTTACAATATCCCCGGAGCGCTTCTTTCCACTACGGTCCATGTTGCAGCCGGACGAAAGAAGCGTGACCAGTACTAACACGATTGAAACAAATTGGACAGGTTGAGGCCTCATAGCTGATGGTTTACGCTGGTTTTGATAAGCAGGAATTCTTAAAGTTTGATATGCAATCGATTATGAATGTCAATGATAAACAAAATTTAGATATTTCCTGCAACCAGTGGGTACTAAGTGCTAATTTATATGATGGAGTACCACAAATCTGCTGCTGATAGCTTCTTGAGATGATTTTGACGAATGACCGTAACTTTTAACAAAAGATTTCGTCAAAATACCTATTGGATGTCTATTTTAGCACCCAGTTTTAAAAATTGCAGCACAATTTTAAATGTACAGATTAACCCTTCTTAGCTTGTTGCTAATTGTCTTTGTATTGCCTTGTTTTAACCAGGATAATACTAATAATGAGCCCGGTGTTGATGAAGCTCCGGCAGGATGTGCCAACGGAATTACCAGCTTTAATGCCTCCTGCTCCATTGAAACGCTTGATTCTGTATTTCATTTCGAATTTTTTGAGGGCTCCGAAGCTCCCAATCTGAGTAAGAGATTCTTCTATTTTGATCAACAGGGGCGACTGGATTCCATTGTCGAGCAGTATGAGGATCTTCGCTATCATTATAATTCCGGCTATACAATACAGTATGGATATGATGCTGCGGGGCGTGTCACGGAAGTTATAAAAATCAGCGCGAACAGCAGCATACCAAAACTCAAAATTGTAATCCGGGAAGCCTATCAATACGAGGAAGGTTTGTTCCGGCGTTACTCGAATATTGAGTGGAGGACCGCGTATGATACTTCATCTGTGGATTTTCATGAAGAATACGTGTATGATGCCTACAATCACCTGGTCGATTATAAGATGCACGTTCCCCCGGAAATAAATCCGGATAGTGCCACATATAATGAAGTGTACCGTTACGACTCAATTGGTTTTGTCACTTATGAACGAAAAGATCTTTCTGAAGCAGGAAAAAGTCTAAATTTTACTGAAACAGAATATCGAAATATATATAAGCAGGACAGTTTACCCCGGTTGATCCATATTGCCAGTCGGACCAATGCACGAGGTGGCTGGGAGGATGTTGGTGTAATGCGACTATTCTATGATGATTTGAACCGTAAAAACATGCAATCGAAATCCAGGAAGTCAGATACCGGGGAGAAGTATGAAAAGCAATTATTTTCTTACGATGAAGCCAGTAATATCATTAAAGGCGTGAAGTATATTTCTTCAGACTCTGTTGAATATCAGATTGCAGACAGTATACTCTATTACCATACATTGTCAGAATTAATTGAGGAAGAAGCGGAGGAAGAGAAGGATGAAGAGGAAGAGAAAGCACCGGAGGTTCCGGAAGAATTGGATTTCAAGCTGTTCCCCAATCCCACCGACGGATTACTGTATGTCAGGTCCGGGGTGGACAGTCCCTCAGAGCTCAGGGTCATTGATGCTGCCGGGAATGTGATCCTTATAGAAAGATTACAAAATGGAGTGGCAGAAATTGATCTGTCGCCCTACCCGGATGGCTTCTATATAATCATGCTTTCCAGCAGCATGGGTTACCAGACCGGCAAAGTCTTCAAGTTCTGAATTCAACGCAATCCGGGTTGCGTTCCCATTTACTACTGAGCGCTCACGGCCAGGATTACTAACGTGATCCTATTGCTCCATGCGGCAAACCAATGAAAAGCCCAATATTGCTGTGCAATATTTTCGGGCTTTTTTTCTGCCCCGTCTTATGAAAGCAAGCTTTCAACGACAGGTCAGTAAAAAAGCCCAGCGCTGTCGCGCGGGCTTTTCATTGGTTTGTGATTCCGCCAGGATTCGAACCTGGGACCTACAGCTTAGAAGGCTGTTGCTCTATCCAGCTGAGCTACGGAACCATTGTTTAAATACCCTCCTGTCAATATTATTGCAGGCGCCTTTCGGCGTGCAAATATAACAAATTTATGTTTTCCATTCACCCATTGTGTCCAATTGTTCACGCTTTAACGACCCGGAAGGCAACCTGGTAGAGATCGGTGAGTCCATGCAGACGATGGTGAGAAGAATGTGTTGGGATCTAAGCATGGCTAATCCTTCAGCACTTCCACTATTTTTTCTATATATTTGAAAAAAAATATAAACTATGATATCCTCTTTTCAGTTTTCTCCATTGCCCAGGATTATTTTCGGACCGGGAAAAAGGGCAGGACTTGCAGACCAGGTAATGCGTTTTGGAAACTCAGTACTTCTCATTACCGGTACCACTTCTATACATTATTCCGGTCATGGCGATGAGATCATCAGCAAACTGAAAGAGAAGGGGATCACACTGCACCATGAATCCATTGGTTCCGAACCTTCTCCGAAAATGGTGGATGAGATTGCAGATAAATACAGGGGCAGGGGAATCAAAGTAGTTGCAGCTGTCGGTGGAGGAAGCGTCATGGATGCTGGCAAAGCCGTTTCTGCAATGTTGTTGGTTGAATATGGAGTCAAAAACTACCTTGAAGGAGTCGGCGAGAAAGAACACCCGGGCAGCAAGATCCCGTTTATCGCTATGCCAACTACATCAGGAACCGGTAGTGAAATGACAAAAAATGCAGTCCTCTCGGAAATAGGACAGGAGGGATTCAAAAAATCACTCCGTCATGAGAATTTTATACCTGATGTCGCGATCATCGACCCGGAAATGATGCTTACATGTCCCCAGGGACTTACCGCAACCAGCGGTATGGATGCGTTTACCCAATTGCTGGAGTCTTACCTCAGCAAGCAGGCCAACCCGATGACGGATGCACTGGCATTGCAGGGACTGAAGCTGGTCAAACGTAATTTATTGCGTGCCTACCTTGAAGGAGAAAATAATTTAGAAGCAAGATCGGGTATGGCGCTTGCCGCAATGTTCTCGGGCATCACCCTGGCCCATGCCGGATTGGGACTCGTTCATGGATTTGCCTCCCCCTTCGGTGCGCATTGTAATATTGCGCATGGCGCTGTGTGCGGTACGCTTATGTCTGTTGTGAATTCCATGACCATCGATAAAATTATCGACAATAAGAAAAATGCTGCATACAACAAGTATTTGATCGTAAGCAAGATCTTTTCCGACTTTAAATACAAGGAGGACAAGGAATACCTGCTGGCGTTTAAGGATAAACTGGAGCATATCTCCAATGTGCTTGAAATTCCCGCCCTGGATCCGGAACTGGTCAAAAACGACATCATTGGCAAGATTGTTGACGAGACCTCACACAAGCATCACCCGGTAACCTTCAGCGATGAAGAATTGGAACTGATCATCCGGAAACGCCTTGCACGCACCGCCTGACCCCACTGAGCATCATGGAGTGGTGGTTCCCCCAAGGTCAATGCCTGTATTGGAAATAAACAGCTTTACTGCAATGGCCAGGAGGATAATCCCGAAAAATTTTCTCAGTATATGCAGACCGCTTGGACCCAGGACTTTCTCAAACCAGGTGGTGAGCCGTAAGACCAGGTAGACCACTACCATATTCAGCGAGAGGGCTATCAGGATGTTCACAGTTTCATATTCAGCACGCAGGGACAGTAAAGAGGTGATCGAACCGGCACCAGCAATCAGGGGAAAAGCAATCGGGACAATAGCTCCACTGCTTCCTGCTTCATTCCTGAATAATTCAATGCCCAGAACCATCTCCATTCCCATCAGCAGGAGAATAAAGGATCCTGCAATGGCAAATGAGGAAATGTCCACGCCAAAAATTCCCAACAAAGGCTCCCCGATGAATAAAAAAAGCAGCATGATCCCGAACGCTACTAGGGTGGTTCGTTCTGCAAAAATATTGCCGATCTTCGATTTAATACCCAGGATAATGGGAATGGACCCGAATATGTCAATAATTGCAAACAGCACCATGAAGGATGCCACAATTTCAAGGAAATCTACGTGCATGACCTTTTGTTTAATAATTTGAGTGCAAAAATAGTCGCTTCCGGCGTATCATAGCAGCTCCCGGGTGACTATTTCATGTGTTTTGCAATAGTTATTAAACATCCGAATCGAACCAGGTACCACCAGGTTCGCATAAAGTATGCAAGTTTCTTTTATAAATTTATGGGATCAAGATCGATATTCAATAAATTAGAGGAGTGGTTCATTATTCAGAATAACGTCGAATAGCGACCATGAGAAGAATATGGTAAATTGAAACTTCTGACAAATCCTTTAAGGAACCTATGGTAAAAACCTGTGTATGCATATTTATCCTTGCATCGGGAGTTGCAACAATATTTGGACAGAATCCCGTGTTGGAAAAATATATCGCCGAAGGTGTTGCTTCTAACCTCGCCCTGAAACAGCGTAAAATGGATTACAACCAAAGTCTTGTCGCGCTGAAGGAGGCCCGCGGACTCTTCTTTCCGGATGTGAGCCTGAATGCAAGGTATACCCTGGCCGATGGGGGACGGGTGATCTCCTTCCCGGTGGGCGATCTGCTTAATCCGGTATACAACACCCTGAATATGTTAACGGGAACAGCAACGTTTCAGGAGATTGAGAACCAGGAATTCAGCTTCTACCGTCCCCGGGAACATGAAACGAAGGTTTCCCTGGTACAGCCCATCTATAATAGCGATATCATACACAATAATAGG
>CAYOSB010000163.1:6221-8736 GCA_964406495.1 uncultured Bacteroidaceae bacterium
GAGTATGTTGAACTGGCTCGTGTAGATATGGAGCAATATAAACGTAACCTCATCCGGGAGATCAAAACAGCATATTATAACTATCAGAAAGCCTGGCACCTGGGAGCACTGCTGGACAGTACATTGCTGCTGGTGCAGGAAAACCTCAGAGTGAGTAAAAGATTGTATGAGAACAATATGGTGACTGTGGATGCAGTATTCAGGTCCGAGGCTGAGGTGAGCAGCGTGCAGGTAGAACAGGCGAGGGCCAAAAGCCAGGTACAATCAGCCAGTTCCTATTTTAATTTTCTGATCAATAAACCCCTGGATGATGAAATTGAACGTTTCAGTGAGAACCCGGGAGATTTTATCATTTCACTGGAGACTGCCCAGCAACAGGCGGTCGATAAACGGGAAGAGATGGCAGCTGTGAAGCGTTACCAGTCTTTGAACACACACAAACGGAAGATGCAACAGGGTAATGCAACACCTGACCTTTTTGGCACGGTGGATTATGGCTTCCAGGGTGAAGAATACAGCTTTACGGGATCAGATGATTTCGTGCTTGCATCACTGGTGCTGAGGTGGCAGCTTTTTCAGGGAATGCAGAACCGTAACAAGGTCCGGCAAACATTTATTGAGGGCGAAAAACTGGTACAATTGCTGGATGAAACAGAACAAAAGATCCGGATGCAGGTGATCGACCATTATTATAAAGCACTGGCAGCCTACCAAGCTATTGATGCAGCAAAAAAGCAGGTGCGTGCAGCAAAAAAAGCATTTTCCCTCATCGATATGAAATACAGGGAAAACCAGGCCTCCTTGCTGGAGTTCATCGATGCACGAACCAACTATACCAGTGCGGCTTCCAACCTGATCATTACAATCAACGACTATTTCATCCGGCTGGCAGCGCTCGAATTTGCGATGGCCGGGATCAACCTTGAAAAATATTAGAAATATGATGCGACATTTGCTGACTCCTGTCACTCTGCTTTTACTGCTGGTTTCATGCAATCCATCCGACAATGGGAAAGCAATGACAGAAGAGATCCCGATTGTGAAAGGCCAGTTACCCTTGTATGTACAATACCAGGAAAGTGTCAGATCCACCGGGATCCTTGCCCCAAGCCTGGAAGTGAAATTGAGCTTTAAGACCGGCGGGATCGTTCAGGATGTTAATGTGCGTGATGGAGAGCGCGTAACGCAGGGAAAGGTGCTTGTATCACTCAACCTTTCAGAGATAAAAGCACAGTATAGCCAGTCTGAGATTGCCATGGAAAAGGCAACACGTGATTTCAATCGTGCAACTAACCTCTATTTTGACAGTGTTGTAACACTGGAAACATTGCAGAATGCGCGTACAGCATTGGAAATGGCAAGTGCTCAAAAAAAAATAGCTGCATTTAACCTGGAGCATTCCCGGATCATCGCCCCGGCAAACGGAAGAATACAAAAGGTGCTGGCGGAAAAAAACGAAATGATCGCCCCGGGTCAACCCGCAGTTCTCTTTGCAACGACCGAAAATGACTGGGTGGTCAGGACCTCCCTGTCAGATAAAGACATTGTTAAATTTACAGGCGGTGACTCTGCAAGCATAACCATGGATGCTTTCCCGGAAAGAAAATTTGTTGCATCTGTCCTTGAGCTGGGTTCCTTTGCAGATCCGGTGACAGGTACATTCGAGGCTGAGTTGTTACTCCACGATGCCCATCCTGAATTCCGGTCAGGTTTCCTGGCTCGTATACAACTTTATCCTTCGGAATACCTAAGTGGCTTATGGCTTCCGATGGCAGCGATGCACGACCTGGAGGACCAAACCGGTAAGGTATTCGTACTGGACAGTACAATTGCCGTAGAGCGAAAAATCACTACTGGTCCGATTCGTGACGGAGGGATGATCATCAAAGGGGGGCTGGAGGATACAGCGTTCGTCATCACAGAGGGATCTGCATACCTGGAAGATGGTCAGCAGGTCCGGCTTAATAACGATTAAGATACCTATGAAACTTCCCAGGCTTGCCATCGAAAATACTTCTTTCACCTGGATGCTGTTTATCTTCCTGGTGGTCATAGGATTCCGATCATTACTGCTGATGCCACGTACTGAAAATCCTGAAGTAACGATCCCGGGTTCCTCCATTGTTGTGGTCATGCCTGGTGCCGGACCTGTGGATATGGAAAACCTTGTGGCCTTTCCCATTGAAGAGGCATTGAACGAGCTGGAGGATATTTCCCGCATTAGCTCCACGGTACGCGACGGGTATGCAACCATATCGGTCGAGTTTGATTTCGATACCGATGCTGATGACAAATATGATGAGGTGGTACGACAGTTCAACTCCATTCGCAATGAGCTTCCTGCTGAAATTGCCAGCGTAGAATTGTGGAAATGGTCCACATCGGATGTGGCAATGTTTCAGATGGCATTGATCTCCGGGACCGCCTCAACAGAAGAGCTAAAGGAACAGGCGGAAAAGCTAAAAAAGCAACTTGAGAAGGTCCGCAATGTAATGAAAGTGCAGTTGATTGCTTT
>CAYOSB010000164.1:0-8733 GCA_964406495.1 uncultured Bacteroidaceae bacterium
ATAGGCTGAAATCACATCCATGGTATCCGACTTAATCCCGGTTACGAAAATCGTATTATCGTATACAATGGGTTGGGAATAGCCCTTTCCGATGTTTTCAATTTTCAACGCAAGCCGCGGTCCGTCTTCAGGCCATTCCTTCAGCAGTCCCTCTGCAGGGTAGACCCCATCCCGCTCAGGTCCCCTCCATTGCGAAATATCATCAGAACAGGAAACAGAAAGGAGTATCAGAACAGTAAGAAAGAAAGCATTTATTTTCATCTCAGGTGCGTTAATTGAAACAAGATCCTATTGATTTTATAATAATAGTGAAAAATTAACAATAATACGTTTAACGTTCACAGATCAGACCTCGAATGAAGAATTGTCCGGATAATTTTGATATTTGTATGAGAATATGTAACATATTGACCTTTTTCAATGGATGGATTAGCAATGCTGCCCATTGCATCATTGAATGGATCAAGAGCAAGCGACCTGATTATCTGTTGATTTGCAGTTTTTAGAAAACCAGATGGAGCAGTCCCCACATAGATATTCAGCTTCCAAATTCTCTCCCTACAGGAAAGCCTCTGCAGATTTGCTGACTGCAGCAAGCAGGAAAAACATGATGCATGCACTTCTGGAAGTGGATATAGAAGCAACCAGGAAGGCCATACGAAAGCTAAGAAGAGAAAAAAAGCAATATTTGTCTTTAATAGGATACATCATCTATTGCACCGCGAAAGCCGTGGATAAAGATAAAAGTATGCATGCCTACCGCGACTGGCGAAACCGCTTGATCTGTTTTGAAGAGGTAGATGTAAGTACAACCATTGAAAGGGAAATCGGAGGTCAGCGGGTAGTCATTCCTAAAATCATCAGGAATGCAAACAATAAGGACATGTTCGAAATTTCATCTGAGATAAAAGATGCCAAAACATCGGAAGTCAGAGAAGCCGAGGTATATAAATCCATACGCACTTATTTAGCCATACCAGTGATCATCCGTAGGTGGGTCTTCAGAATTCTTGATCGTTTTCCATCGCTGATGAAAAAGAATGCCGGTACCATTATGGTTACCTCTGGAGGATCAGGAGGTGTGAACAGGGCATGGGGGATTCCCGTGGCAAGTCACACGCTGAATATCGCCATTGGAGGTGTCGGGTCCACGAAATTTGAAATGAACAATACAATCGCTTCACGAGAACATCTTTGCCTGACAGTCAGCTTCGACCATAATATCATTGACGGGGCACCCGCATCCAGGTTCATTCGCTCACTTGTGAAAATCATTGAAACTGAAATATAAGTCAAATCCGAGTATTATGAACACAACATTTGAAATACATGCCATTGGCCAGGTAGTAAGAAATAACGGGATGACCGCCATTGAGCTGGAACGGAAATATATACCGGGACTTTCAAAAATTGAGGGATTCAGTCACCTCCAGGTGATCTGGTGGGGACACTTCACAGATCAGCCGGGCGACCGGGAGCGGCTGGTTGTCGATAACCTGTTTAAGAAAGCCCCGGATAAGGTGGGTGTCTTCAGTACCAGGTCCCCGGCCAGACCCAACCCGATTCTCCTGAGCACCATTAAGGCAGATAAGATCGATACCCGGAGGGGTATCATCTACACCCCTTTTATTGATGCGGAAGAAGGCACTCCTGTGCTTGATATTAAGCCCTATTTCCCGATGGAACGGATCAAAAACTGCGAAGTCCCGGAATGGTTCGCACACTGGCCTGAATGGGCAGAAGATGCCACAGATTTCGACTGGAAAAAGGAGATCAATTTCCCAAAGCACTGAAATCAGAATGCGGCGGTGAAAAAGAGCCAGTCGCCCATGAGATCCAGAACGTGAAGGTCTTGTTCTATTCTAAAAAACCTTCTCGGGCAACAGGTCTACCCCATTCTCTTTCTCAAAGAACCTGAAATAGTGATAGAGCTTGTAATTCAATTCCAGGCCGTAATCAATATTTGCCCTGTAATCGATATACGTCTGGTACATATCTCCATAGCGCAGGGGGTTATTGTGGCGATAATTCCATTCCGTCACATAGCGCCTGTTCCACGTTTCGTAATAGTTCTTTGAATAAAACTCCATAGACGGCTGCATGGCGAGGTACGTATCATACCCCGGATCCATTACGATCAATTCATACTCTACCGAATCAGATGATTCCTCAGTAGTTTCAAACCTCATTGTGTCCTGCTGTCCATATGCCAGGACCGAAGCAACCGAAATGGTCATCAATAACAATATCAACTTCTTCATAACTCCTCCTTTTTATTGTTCCGTTGCATTGTACAATGATTATTACTGCAAATTGAATGCCAATGTTGCTGAAGAAAATCCAGAAAAAGAATCTCATCATTGAATTGAAACAGAGCGGTCTGCACCTGTTCTATTTGACAACTTTTTGTTGCCGGGTTCTGTTTTCATTACTAATCTATATGACATAGCTTTAAATAATCCGCGTGGCGTAATGATTCAATGTACCTCCCCAGCCATGCTGTGTTCCTGTTCTGCTTGTTTCAGTGCAGCAATAGCAAGCAGGATTCCCAGCACAATCCCAAGAAAGGCGGCAAAGAGTACCCTGAATTCCTCAGGCAGCAGGAAGGTAATTGTCTGGGCCGGGATCCAGAACAATGGAATCGTTCTTTTGAATACAAAGTTCCATTGCACATCCCAATTGATCATTTTGAATATTGCTGCAAACCGGATCGGGGAGAAAAATCCCCTTATTGTCCCTCCCTGCGTGATGATATGTATGTCCGTGATCTTATGAAAAGTCATCATCACCGGGGCGTAGAAGAGGTTCAGTGCCGTAGAAATGGAAAAAGCAACCAATACCTTCCCCCAACTCAGACTGGAGAAAAGCATATTTTCTGCTCCGTGAAACCCGATTTTCGCAAGCAATTTCGGTGTGCCTTCCGCAAAAATGGCAAACGCCATGTAGATCGTCATCCCGAGAAATCCCCATACCATCGCCCGGGGCAACAAACCGAACCCGGACTGGGAATAACTACCCGTTTTAATCCGGAGTCCGATCACCTCTCCCAGTGTGGCCAGTATGGCAAATTTTATGAAACTCATAAACAGTCCATGATCCTGGTTGAAGCGGTAATAGGCATCAAAAACTTCATTGAACAGGAAGAAAGGCAAAAAGAAAGCCACGAGTCCAAGTGCAAAATAGATGTCCTTGCGGGAAAACATATTCAACTGGTACGATTAAATGAATAAAACAGAAGACGAAAATATGTAAAAATCATGTGCCCCGGGCAAGGTGTTTTGTGCAACATATACGTATGACAATAAGATCGCCCTATTCTTTTCAATTTATTTTGCCGTTGATCTACTGTAATTATAGTTGCTTTTTAATTTTTCTACTGATCTGCTGCAAGTTCAACTGGTCTCGTGCTGCTCATGTTGTTCTGCTGTAATTTCTGTAGTCCTGCTGTAATCTCAGGTGATCTTCTCAGGTGAACTATAATCACAATTGGTCTTCTCATTTGATCTACTGTAATCTCAGTTGTTCTGCTTGTTTAATAATTGACCGTTATTTTTTGCTCGCACCATTTTATTCAAAAGTGTTCATGCAGGATTGTGTTCTATGGACGATCCGTAAGAATTTTTGTAACTTGAAGATTATAAAATGACACACCAAGGGAAAAATCGAATGAAAACCCGGAAATAAATTGCTATGCCTGAAATATTTGAAAAAATACCAGCGAAGCGGAAGTCCAAAATCCAAAAAAAACAACAACCGGAGTGGACCAGTCCCATGCTGGCGACCCTGACCAACAAGCGGTTTTCGGATCCGGACTGGATCTATGAAAGAAAGCTGGACGGCGAACGGTGCCTTGTTTTCAAGAAAGGAAAAAAGGTCCGTCTGATGTCCAGGAATAAAAAACAACTGAACGATACCTATCCCGAGCTGGTGGCTGCGATCAGTGAACAAAAGCACAACTTCATCGCAGATGGTGAAATTGTGACATTTGAGAACGGTATAACCAGCTTCTCCAAACTTCAGCAACGGATGCATAGAAAAAGTCAGCAATCCAACAACAAGGTGAAGGTTTTTTATTACCTGTTCGATATGTTGTTCATTGATGACCATGACATTACCGGGTTACCCCTGAGGGACCGGAAAAAAATCCTGGCCGGATCGATCAGCTTCTCTGTAGATCAACTGGTATATTGTACCCATATCAATGAACAGGGAGAAGATTTTTACAACGAGGCCTGCAAAAAAGGATGGGAAGGTGTGATTGCCAAGGAAGCAATATCGACGTATGTCCACTCACGGTCGAAAAAATGGTTGAAATTCAAGTGCGTGAACCGGCAGGAAATGGTCATCGGCGGCTTCACCGACCCACAGGGCAGCCGTAAGGGTTTTGGCGCACTGCTCATAGGTTATTATGAAGATAAAAAGTTACAATATGCAGGAAAAGTAGGAACGGGGTATTCCGATGATCTCCTGGAAGAAATGAGATCGAAAATGGACCGTCTGGAAACTGATGAAAATCCATTTGAACAAAAAGATATCGGCGAGAAAAATGTTCACTGGATCAAACCCCGCCTGGTAGGTGAGTTCAAGTTTACGGAATGGACAAATGACAACCGTTTAAGACATCCCAGCTTCGTGGGTTTGAGAGACGATAAAGACGCTAAAGAGGTCTCCAGGGAAAAGGGCGTCTGATGAAGTTACTGCGCAAATCGTTACTGACCGATTGAAAGGAAAAGGTCAGTTCAGTGGAAAATGATCATTGATTTAAAATTCAGGCTGCCTGGCATTACTGAATTTCTGTAATACTTCGTTGAGCATGGTAACCTTCTGCTTCTCCTCCTCGATGAAGTCAGAAAAGAAATCACTCACGATATCCGGACCAATTTCTCTATTTGTATGGTTTCTTACTTCACCATTCACCCAGGTACCGGGTCAAAATACCAGGTGTCAGACGTCTCCTAAAAATATATTTGTGTCTGAAGAATAACCTGTCCTTTAGACTCCGTCCATAAATATGACCCATTGTCCATTGTGTACACCGGTCGCGAAGAATACTGCAAGGTCCATTTAAAATTATGACCACGCATGAGCCAGTTGATGCCCAGGTCGTATTGAAGTGAAGACTCATCCAGTGCCATGAAGTTTTTATAGGTAAATGCCCCAAATGGTTGCCACCTGTTTTTCATCCCGCTTCCCGGAAGAAGATATCCAAACTCTCCACGAATGATCTGCCCTGTTCCCACTTCCCATTCCGCGTTCCCGGTACCTTGCCTGATGGCCATTGCAGCATTTGCAGTGGAAACATTCATTTTTCCAGCTGAACGGACATAATTGTCACCAAAATCATAATTATTATAGGCCAGGTATGAAGTAAAAGCAGCCCCGTTATTGAGCGGCATATCCAGGAAAGCATCGATTGCAAAAAGCAATATATCAGGGGTTTCATAGTTCTCACCCACGCTTTGGACCATGGCTTCGGGGTGATAATAAAATCCACCGCCCAGGGTAAATATTTTACTGCGGCCCAGATTATTCATGGTCATATAGGGCATCAGGGTTCCTTCTTTATCAAAAAATTGCCAGGAGAAATATCCTTTGTAGGCCATGTTGTTATTCAACCGCTCGGTAACCTCGTCTATTTGTCCTTCTTCTGCAACTCCAAACTGAAAAGGTTTTACCAATGAAACCCTGTAGTGAAGTTTAGAAACAGTCCCTTTGGCATAAATACCAAGCTGCCTTCCAAACCTGTCCTGGCGGCCTCCCACAGGAAAAGCAAAACCCGGGTTGTCCACAACAAGAAATTCCAGCAACTTACAATTGTTATAGCGGGACAATCCATTCCAGGTGTTTAAGCCAAAACCCAGGTGGAGTTTATCCTTCAGGAAGATATATTCCGTCTGGGCATTATACAATGAAACGACTGGTTTCCCGGGCAATGAAAATGAAATTCCATCCGAGCCCAGCATGGTATACATAAAGACTTTGTCAAAAAGATAAGTATAGAAAATAGAACGGCTCCTGCGGACAGCAATGTCAAAATCTGCCCCCATGTTATTTCCCATTGCATCAGGGTTATTCCAGATGTATCTTGTCCAGATTTGATTGACGAATACAGCACCGGCAAAGGAACTGCTGTCTTCGCTGAGGTACACCCTGAGGTTGGGTTGCTTTAAGTCCTCCTGGGCAAATGTGCTGAACCACGAAACGGCTACAAAAAGAACAATGAGAAGGTGATGAATATTGAATCGTTTCATAAGATTAAGCTATAGTATGTTATTTGAATGTTCTTACCGGTCACTGTGATTTGTTACATGTCGTACCTCCCATTCGTCCGGTTGATAACTGGCCGGAACAGGTGGTCGAACAACGGCAGCATAGTGCCTGTGATCCTAAATGCCATCCCCTTCAAACAAAAATAGAATAAGTTTGATGGAAATTCTAAGATCCAGGTAATTTATCATCGATCTCCATAAAATTGCTCTCGGTGCATTTATGATACAGAACGCTCCGGCAAATGAAAGCTCATATCCCCTAAATGCTGACTTGACGGTCTCAGGGAATCCCGGCCCTGAACCTCTTCGCAGCCTGGAAGGATGCAATGCATATTCTCATTATCGCCGACCGGGAAATATTCTTTGTATATTTATATCCATATATTAAATCCATCACAAACCCAGGCTTATGAAATCTTTCTCCGTTATACCCTTAATTGCATTGCTATTTACTGCCTGCAACAACGACGCACAGCAGGATAAAAGCACACCTCAACAACCGAATGTCGTACTGGTATTTATTGATGATGAGGGCTACGGAGACGTCGGATGTTATGGGGCGACCGGATACGAAACGCCCCATCTTGACCAGATGGCGGCACATGGCATGAAATTCACAAATTTCTATTCTGCACAGCCGGTGTGCAGTGCTTCCCGGGCTGGATTAATGACCGGATGCTATCCCAACAGGATCGGTTTTTCGGGTGCACTTTTCCCCCATCACTCCATAGGGATCAATCCCGATGAATACACGATGGCTGAAATGTTCAAAGACCAGGGGTATGCCACCGCGTGTTTTGGCAAATGGCACCTGGGCTGGCAAAAAAAGTTCCTTCCCCTGCAGCACGGGTTCGATGAATATACCGGCATTCCCTATTCGAATGATATGTGGCCGCACAATGATGCCACCGGTGAACCTGTACCTGAAGACTCGCGCAGGGCAAAATTCCCCGAACTCCCGCTGATCGAGGGCAACGAGGTGATCGAGCGGATTACAGACCTCAAAGGACAGGACAAACTGACTACCCTGTATACCGAGAAGGCAGTCGATTTTATCAACCGCAACGCCGGCAATCCATTCTTCCTGTATGTTCCGCATACCATGGCACATATTCCTCTTGGCGTATCCGATAAATTCAGGGGAAAAAGCGAGCAGGGCCTTTACGGTGATGTGATGATGGAGATTGACTGGTCGGTTGGAGAAATACTGAGTGCCCTCAGGGAGAACGGAATCGAAAAAAATACAATTGTCATTTTCACAACTGACAATGGTCCGTGGCTGAACTTTGGCAACCATGCCGGGTCATCCGGCGGACTCCGGGAGGGAAAGACTACCAGCTGGGAAGGCGGACAACGCGTTCCGTTCATCATACAGTGGCCGGAAAAGGTACCGGCTGGAAAAGTCTGCAGCCAGCTTGCATGTGCCATTGACCTCTTGCCAACCTTCGTGGCACTTACGGGTGGGAAGCAGTCTGATAACAAGATCGATGGCGTGGACATCTCCGCGCTGTTCATGGGTGATTTCAGCAGCAGTCCGCGAGAAACCATTCTCTATTATCACGGAAGGAACAACCTGAACGGTGTGAGGAAAGGGAACTGGAAACTGGTATTGCCGCATATCTACAGATCCTACAACACGAAGCCCGGTCAGGATGGATATGGAGGCAGGCGCATTGAAATGACAGTCGAAACTCCCGAGCTGTACAACATGATACGCGATCCCGGTGAACAGTACAATGTGATCGAATACCACACGGAAAAAGCAGAGGAGCTGATGGAAGTTGTGAATCAGGCGCGGGAAACATTAGGAGATCTCAACGTGGGTATTGAAAAAGGCAGCGAAAACAGGGAAATAGGGAAACTTTAAAATATAATTTACTGAGGAAACAGCCGGAATGAAGCAGCGCACATGTGGGTCGCGAGGGAGCACCATTAACTCATCTTGAAGCGAATCCTACTTGAAACCACTTAAATCAACGAATATTTTAATTAAGATATACATGAAACTGAAACCGAAATCTTTCAGCATTTTCTTAAGTATTGTAATCTCATTTGCCCTGTTTGCAGGGTGTACTTCCCAATCAGAAAAGACCAGACCCAACATCATCCTGCTGATGACCGATGACCAGGGATGGGGGCAAACCGGGTACTACAATCACCCGGTCCTGGAAACACCCAACCTGGACGCAATGGCTGAAAATGGATTGCGGTTGGACCGTTTTTATGCAGGGGCACCGGTCTGCTCACCTACGCGCGCGAGTGTACTTACCGGCCGGGCAAATGACCGGACAGGAGTTCCAAGCCACGGTCATGCACTCCGATTACAGGAAAAAACCATTGCAGCAGCACTGAAAGCGGAAGGATACGCTACAGGGCATTTCGGCAAATGGCACCTGAATGCATTGCGTGGCCCGGGAGTCCCGATCCTCAAGGATGATCCGAATGGTCCCGCAGGATTCGGGTT
>CAYOSB010000165.1:0-8726 GCA_964406495.1 uncultured Bacteroidaceae bacterium
ATTGCAATTTTTAGAAAGAGGTTCAATTTCGGGGGTTCGATACGTTCCCTGACAGCATATATAAAAAGTACTGGAAGCAGAAACTGGATGGCATATTCAAGAAACTGGCCAACATGATAAAATTTTTCTTTTGAATAGAGAAAGGCAAGGAACACCAGGAAAACCGAGGAGAGCACATACAGCCAGGTTATTTTTGTTGTTCTCCGGGATACAAAAATGGTCAACACGGCCATCAGGCTGTAAAAGAAACCAAATCCCCTGATGACCCATCCAATGAGCTGGTCGGTGTTCTCGCTGGTGGCGTATTCCTGCCAGCTGCCACCCCGGAAAAACACAACCAATCCCTCCATGATCTGCTGATCCCATAGCAATGTCCTGAACGGGGCGTCCCAGAAAAGATGCTGCCAGGCACGACCGGCAAACAGCAGGACTGTCGCAATTCTCAGCAAGGTGCCCACTGATTTGTATTCAGGATTTCTTATATGCATCTTTTATATCTGAACTGCATTACTTTGCTATCTGATCTTCGTTGTTTTGTTATCTGATCTTTTGTGCTTTGTTATCTGATCTTTGCTGCTTTGTTATCTGAACTTCACAGGTGATCATCATAGCTGCCTTCAATCTTTCAACCGCCAAAATAATCATATACCTTTACAAGTACAATATTTTTCTTCTGGCTTGTAAATTTTGAACTCATTCACAGGCCCGGCTGTTATATATACA
The DNA here is from genome assembly GCA_964406495.1 of uncultured Bacteroidaceae bacterium. Lineage (GTDB taxonomy): Bacteria > Bacteroidota > Bacteroidia > Bacteroidales > M55B112. Next base: position 724 of record CAYOSB010000165.1, read on the forward strand.
TCATCTGAAATGAAGTCATCTGAAATGAAGAATCATTATCAACGCAGTCTGTATATCATACTCTTTTTGTCCCTGGTACAATTTCCTCTAAGGGCAGAAACAGACAAATACAGGCTGACACTAAGAGACAATCCATCTGTTTCAGCTGTAATCGGGTGGAACCAGGTTTCAGGCACAGATCCAGTGGTACACTATGATACGGTAGATCACGGAGTGCTTTGGGAGAAATACGCTTTCACTGCGACTCCCGGTCGGGAAACAGATTATGCTGAGATGGCGAATAAATTTGTGCGGTTGCAGGAATTGTCTCCCAATACGGCTTACTATTTTGTAATCAGGGACAGCGAAAGCCTGAGCAGGCGCTTCTGGTTCAAAACGGCACCTTCCGGTGATGATGTGCGGTATTCACTGGTCGCAGGCGGAGATTCAAGAAACAATCGTGAGCCTCGGCAAAATGCAAATTTGCTGGTAAGTAAGCTGAAACCCCATGCCGTTTTATTCGGGGGTGACATGACCAGCAGGGGAACCCCGGACCAATGGAAAGAATGGTTGGATGACTGGCAGCTGACCATCAGTGAAAACGGAAGAATGGTTCCTTTGATTGCTGCAAGGGGGAACCATGAAAAACACAACGAAATGCTCCACCATCTATTTGATGTTCCCTCTGCCGGTGTCTATTATGCGATTCCGATCGGCGACCGGTTCATTCGTACCTACACACTCAACACGGAAATATCCATTGCAGGAGAGCAATCAGAATGGCTGAGAAAAGACCTTGAAGCCAACGCTGACGTGCACTGGAAGATCGTCCAGTACCACAAACCCATGCGGCCCCATGTTTCTTCTAAGCGTGAAGGCAATGGACAATACGATGAATGGGCGCAATTATTTTTTGAAGAGAAAGTTAACCTGGTCGTTGAATGCGACGCCCATACGGTCAAACGAACCTGGCCGGTCCGGCCTTCCACAGGTGAAGAGAGTGAGGAAGGCTTTATCCGCGACGACATCAATGGGACTGTTTATGTAGGTGAGGGCTGCTGGGGAGCACCACTGCGCGAAAGTGATGATCCCAAAAGCTGGACGCGTGATCATGATATGTTCAACCAGTTCAAGTGGATCTTTATTGACAGCAACCGGATGGAGGTCAGGTCTGTAAAAGTCGACAATGCCCCGGAAGTAGCATCCCTGCCTGATGATGATCCCTTCTCCATCCCTGAAAACATTGATATCTGGAATCCGGAAAATGGTGCGGTGCTATACATCGAACCCTGATTTATTGAGCATAGCTGGCATCTTCCTGGCTTTTAATAAGTTGTTAAAATTGAAATGATCCATCATGCTGATTCGCTTCATCTTCAAAATCCCTATATTTGCAGAATGTTACTTTATATAAAATAGTTCCACGATGTCTGTAAGTCGATTTGGAGTTTCACTTGAAAAGAATCTGCTGGATGCACTGGATGAATACGTGCAGGAGAATCATTTTGCAAACCGTTCACAGGCCATACGTCACCTGATCAATAAAAACATGGTGGAGCAGAAATGGCTGTGTAACAACCTGGTAGCAGGGACAGTGACATTAATTTACGACCCGAAAAGCAGTGATCTCATGAGCCAGATGGCAGATATCCAGGTAAATTTCACAGATGAGATCCTTTCTTCTCAGAAATTTATTATCGGCGAATCAAAATATATGGAGATTATTGCTGTCAAGGGCATCGCCAAAAGGTTAACGGAATTGTCAGACCAGTTGATTTCCATCAGGGGCATGCAGAATGGAAAGTTAACCATGAGCCGTGCCGATTGATGCCCGGTCAAGGTTCACCCCGGATCATGTCTACACCCTGCTCCTGGCCAATGAAGTTGGATTTCAAGAAACGGAGGTGCGTAACAATAAAATCTGTATCGGTTAATTTACCGGGACAGACAGTACCTGGCGTTCGCCAAAAAACCTGTTTATTGATTGTGTTTTGATTGCAGCCTGATCATAGCTGTGGAAGCCCAGAGGACGGCAGCCTGACCATGATAATCTCCCGTGATACGCGGTCGCCTGAGGTAATAGCCGACCCGCTTTTTTGCATTGGTCCACATACAGACATCGATCACTTCTCCTTTTTCATTTACAAAGTCAGAGGCGAGCGCATTCCAGGCTTTTTCAATAGCCGGCATGTATTCATCCGCAGGCAGTATACCCAGGTTAACCCCTGTGATCATGGAGAAAAGAAACATCCCGGTACAGGAAGGTTCTGCGAAGCTTTCGTGATTATCGAGCAGCTGGTGCCACATGCCATCATCCCCCTGGTGGTCCAGCAATCCCTGCATCATCTTTCCGTAAGCGGCAACAATCCTGTTGTAATGCTTATGATCCTCCGGAAGCACTGTCAGCAGTTCACCCATGGCTGCCGCACCCCATCCATTGCCCCTGCCCCAGTAGTGTGGGGCATCCGGGCGATGATAAAACAGCCCGTTAGGCCTTTGCAGGCTGTCGACATAACGTACGATCTGCAGCGCTGCCCTGTCGAGGTACACCGGATCTTCCAGTGATTTGAATGCCTGTACCTGCAATGAACCTACCATGTACATATCATCCACCCAGAAACGTGAAAGGGCTGTCAACCCATCTGGCCGTGGATTCAAATATTCATGGTCCGCCAGGTCCCTTGCCATTTCCAGGTAATCTTTATTGCCGGTCTGACGGTAGAGTTCAAACGGCCAGATACCGAATACGTTGAAATCCACATGCCCTTTCCGGTACTTTCGCCTGCCGGTGTTGTAGGGTTGAAATCCTTCTTCGATTTGGGTTGTAATTTCTTTGTTACCGGTGGCATCGGCAAAGATCAGCGCACCATAGTAAGCACACACTTTCTGGTACCGCCAGCCAAACCTGCGGTCAACAATATTCGCTGCGATCATGTTTCCGATCTCTTCCGGCGAGACCACCAGGTCCGGGTACAGATCATTTGCCGTTGCCCGTTGTTCAGACAGCGTATTAAAATTTTCTGAAGAACAACCTGGAGGAAAGATTTCGGATTGGATCGTTACAATCCTGAAAGAACGGGCTTCAAGATTCGCCTGCAACATCATGACGGCCATCAGTATAAAAACAAACTGTAACATATCATTTCTTTTCATTATTGCCGGTTTTTAAAATTCTCTAACCAGGTGATTAAAATCCAGGAAAAGTGATTTCTTATTGTGCTCAAATTTCAGGGTTGGGTCTTTTCTCCGGGCCTGCACATAAGGCGCATCGTACCTGCTGTATTGTGTGTTAACGACCTCCCCATCCAGTTTAAAATCCTTCCCGAATTCAAGTTCATATGTTTTTCCCCGGGAAAGATAGGTTAATTGGAGCTTTTTTTCATTGAATTGAATCGGATTGTTCATTATCCTGTTGACAAAGGACGCAAACGTACCATCTTCAGTGGCAGTTCCGGCCTCCGTGATCCAGAAAGACTGCTTTCCTTTCAGTGTAAGATCATCCTTTGCTTCGTCTCTGTATTCCAGCTTTCCTGAAGTGATCATGGCACAATAGGTCCGTCCTTTTTTACCAAAAGCATAATTTCCTTCGATAAAGGCAGTATCAAACATTTCTGCCGGAAAGAATGCCCGTGTATAATCCAGTAATGCAGCCTCCATGATCCCTTTCTTCCGCGGGATATCGTAGATGGACAGGTTCACGTTTTCATCCTGGACGGAATGGGGGAAATGCCCGTAGCCAACCCAATAATTCGGAGAAGATGCATTGGAAGATTTTTCTCGTGCCGGATGGTTGTGGAAAATGGCAAAATGGCTTCCGATATTCATGCCGAATATATGTTGCTGATCTGCATAATCTCCCACCTGGTGGCGCTGCACGGTATACATCGAATAGTCTTTTGTCCTGTAAGTGTAGGTATTTCCCTTCTGGATCGCCACCCCGTTGTATTGTGGATTAAGAATTCTGGAAACCGTCGGTTCCAGGTGCAACCAGCGCAGCAGGAAAAAATTCATGGACCGGAAATCACTTACAAAATCATTGGAGAACATATTCGTATTGCGAATATGCTTGATTGAGTTCCTGATAATCACCGGATTTGTGAAAGCTTCCATGCCCCATTGCATCATCATGCTCCTGTTGTCCGTTCCATAATACCCTTCTTCTTTCAGTTCATCCAGGTTCAGTCCATTGCTCTGCCTGATGATCACTGTTCGCTCATCGTTGGCGATCTCTTTGAAAACAGGAGGCAATTGATACTTTCCTGTTACCATCAAACCATACATGATGCCTGGTCCGATCTCATTTCCATCCCCCCAATAGTAGTTCGTGACACCTCCGAAGTCTCCATCATCAATCCCGGTTCGGTTTCTCTGGTAAGCCCTTCCGCTCACACTGATGAACAATGTGTCGAGGCTCTGAGCGGCAATGTCATAAAAGAGCAGATCAAGGATCATCTGGCATTTTATCACCAATGCCTCATCTTTCGCAAAATCGATCAGGTTGACCAAAGGTCCGATGTCTTCTTTATAATACACATTTGAATAGTATTCAATAAACCCATATTTCCAGCGCATTTCCAGCCAGTCATATGCGCGAATCCTTGCTTTCTCCATATGCTGTTTTCCTGTCAGACCACTTACAGGAAAGACCTGGGCAGGGTACCTTTGCCCGATGAGGTATTCCGCAGCAGCGAAGAGGATCTGGTGGTTCTCACTCCAGTAGCACATTGAATTCTCCCCGGGATCATCCCACCAGTAGCGGAAATTGAACAGTACATTTTCGATCTTCTCCATGTAATCCTCCGGGATCCTGTCGCCATATTCATACAGAATTCGTACCAGGTTCACCAACCTGAAATCGGAACAATCGTATTCCGTCTGCACATATTCCAGCGTGCCGTCAAGCCGGTTCCAGTCTGCATCAAACGTACCGTTCACAAGCTCATAATAGACCTGGTCCACCTCGATATTAATCGGTTCAGGAGGTCTCCTTGGGAAAACATAGTTCCTTGGTTTTTCCTGTGCAAATGCGCCTACTCCTGACTGGAACAGGATCATACATAATAGCAATGACCTGGTGAGGTGATGATTAAGTAACTTCATGACTACAGATCTTAGTGTTCGAAAAAACCAGTAATCTTCACCTGTGATTCTTCTGACAAAAAAATGTACGTATATAATTATTTAATAATGTATTAAATAAAGTTATTTAATATTAAACTTGAACCATTCACTGCCCGGACCTGCATACATAAATGAAAACCTGAATACAGCAATCGGTGCAATGGGAAATTGTATTTCCAGGAAAGTCCCCACTGCCAGCATAGGTCTTTCTGCAAACAAATTAAAGTACTGATCCGCACCGTTCCCCAGGTTGACGAACCAGGCATTTTCAAGAGAAATCCATTTGGTATTCAACCAGGTAAAATGCGATCCTGCATAAGCAGAAAAATATGCCTGTCCGTATATCTCCCCGGTCCTCAACCCCAGCACATCACTTGAACCTTTAATGAAACGGTACTGGTTCGTGGCAGTTGTATATCCCGAACGAACCCAACCAGATAATTGCATGATATCTGTTAACGTTTTGTGGTACTCACCTTCCAGGTTGAATGTATGGTAACTTTCTGTACCTTCCAGACCAAGGCTGAGGCCGTAATTCAGCAGGGCAGTATATCCATCTTTGCGGTGCCTTTTCATGTTCACAATACCAACAGATTCTGTAATCTGGATGTCGAGGTATGTAAAATTTTTCTGAGGCACTTCAACCCCGAGTCCGAGCTGGTCTGTGTCCAGAATACCATAGTTGATCCGGTGCTTCATGTACCGCAGCGAGAGGTTGGGAGAGAATCGATACTGGTAATCAAGGTGCCACGGATTCCCGATTTCAGCATAGATTTCAGTTTTGTCATATGGTGCCAGCATTAAGGTCCTGTATTCAGCTGATTTTTTACCATCCACCTCTGTGATGACCCTTTCCAGGAAAACTTTGGTTTCATTGCCTTTTGCATAACCAACAAGGGTGGTCATATTTTTATAGAGCAATTGCCTTGGAAGACCCAGGCTGAAATCCCATTTAACAGCAATGGGTGTTTTTTCCCATGCAATTTTCAGTTTGGTATTGCTCCCCATGAAATTATCATCACCTGCCCCCAACCTGTATTTATAGTCATTCTCACTGCTATGGTCAATAGTAAACAGCGGATAGAACTTCACTGCGTCCAACGCCAGGATGTGAATGGTATTCTCCCCGGTCCCTTTTTCAATTTCATAATTGACATCTGCAAAATTTCCAACATTCCAGATCCTGTTCATGGAAGTATCAATCTCTCCGATCCGCACCCAATCTCCTTCTTTAAAAAGCAGCTCATTCATGATGATGCGGTCCCAGGTAATCCAGTTCTTCGAGATCGCGATTTTATCTATTCGGACAGAGTCTGCCGGAGATTGGACATCGGGGGCGGGCTTCTGTGCCGTGTTGTGTAAAGGAAACAGCAATATGATCAACATGAAGCATAACCGACGCAGGAATGGATATGGAATTACATTTTCTTTACCTGGTAAAGAAATCCCCTCGAGAAAATCGAATAGATCCATCTGAAGGAGCAATTTGTAAAACATGAAACAAATATAATGTGCCGGGACAACATTGCCCTTGACAAAAGTCAAGAAATGCTTTCGCAAGAAAAATAATTAATAATCAGGCGTTCAGTGCTTTCCATGGTGCTGGGAACCTGCCGCTATACATGTTTACGGATCCGGCTCAATGTTTCGGGGGAGATCCCAAGAAAAGAGGCGATCTGGTGAAGGGGTACTTTCCGGATCACTTCCGGGAACTCAGAAAGGAATTGTTCATACCGGTCCTGTGCAGATTCAATCTGCAGTGAGATGGAGCGCTTTTCCATATCGAAATAGGCTTGCTCGACAAGTATCCTCCCTGTTTGCAGCCATTTCCAATTCTCGTTGTACAGGGTATACAGGTCTTTTCGCCGGATCACCAGGAGTTCAGAATCATCAACCGCCTGAATATTTTCAATGGAGGGTGTAAGTTGCACAAAACTTTTCAGATCAACCGCAATGGACCCCGGTAGTTGAAAAAAGGTGGTGGTTTCTTTTCCTTTCAGACCGTAGAAAGACCTCAGAAGTCCTTTGTCAACATAAGCGAGTCGGTCTGAAATACGGCCTGCCTTATTAAAAAATTCATTCCTGGAAAGTACCCGGCGTTCAAAATATTGCAGACTTGTTTCCAACTCCTCCTTTGTGAAAGGAGCCAGTGAAACCATCATATGTTGCAGCGAATCATACATTGGCATCCGCATCAATCATCTAAAGATACTGTAAACCCTGAAGAAATAACACGCATCCTGCAATCTCTTGCACATTAAGCGTATGATTTCCTACCACAGGCAAGAGAAATGGATACCAGCCAATTACATATCTGCTTTTCCGGAGCGACGCCTGAACCATCTTTTGGACCTTTCCCGCAGAAAAAGCAGGAGTTCCTTCCCTAAAAAGGCGAGCGACCCATAAAAAAGAATCTCTCCGGCGATAAATATACCGAAAATCACCGCAGCAGTCTGTCCAGCTCCAAGAACCAGCATATTCCCAACTAATCCACCAATTGCGGGTGATCCAACGATCAGCACATAACTCAATATCTGAATTCCGAACATGACCTTTTTCAATGGGGTATTGACCAAATGTTTTAATGTTCTTTCTGAATGGATCTGCCCTGGCGGGCTTACTTTCTGAAGGTTATTGTTTTCCGACACAAGATATATTTTAAAGACCTGTTTTTACCTAACACCCGGAGAGAAAACATGTTCATGGTCGGTAGATGCAGCATAACCCGGAACAGGGCAAATGGCGTTCAATACGTCTTGATTTTTTTGTAACTTATCCATTTAAAACCGGTTTTGGATTGACATGCATTATTATCGACAAATATTATTGTACGTCCTTGCATTCATCTCTATATTATTTTCATCGTCATATTTTGCCAAATTCTTTAAAAAGCTTAGGCTGCC
>CAYOSB010000166.1:0-8681 GCA_964406495.1 uncultured Bacteroidaceae bacterium
CAGTAAGGGTGAATACATTGTCTACATTCGCAGTGCAAATGCCGTCGGCACTCCCGGGTTGTATGCAACAAAAAGAATAGTGGTGGAGTGATACAACCATCCCTTTTCTATTTGCCTGGCTGTAACGATGAAAGCCGCTTGTGTATATTTTCAATGTACCCAAGGCACCTCCCTGTCTTTATGTGACAGATATTTCTTAATTTTATTGAATGTACCCAGGGATAACAAATCAGCAAGGCAGATGAAAACCTTTAAAATCATTGTGATTGTCCTGCATGTTTTTCTTTTGAAAGGAAATGGACAGGAGACCATCCCCTTCGAAACAGGGGAATTCAGGTATCTATCTGAAAAAACAGAACAGTGTCCGGAAGGCTATACATGCACTGTATTCGAGGTGAATTGTCCGGGTGCTGATCCGGCCAAAGGCATCATTGCCCATGCGCATTTCACCGGTGAGCGACCGAAAGGACTGATTATGCTGTTCAAGGGAGGCGAAGGAACTACTTTTTGGACCCAGCCTCCGGTTGCCTTTCAAATGGCAGAAGATTTTCGAAAGGCAGGTTTCAGCATTGTACAGGTCAAATGGATCGATTCCTGGCTGCTCTCTTCACCAGGTGTTGATGCCGGGATTGCACATCTTGCATCGCGACCAGCAACTGTGATCAAACAGGTATATGAAGATTTTTACCTGCCGCTTGAAAAAAGTGCAGAGACAGATGATTTTACCGGATTCTGCCTGACAGGGAACAGTGGAGGTGCATCGCAGATATCATATGCATTGAGCCATTACGGCCTGGACAGTTTGATTGATGTGGCGGTTCCCACAGGCGGTCCGCCCCATGCCACGCTTGCAAAATCGATGCTGCAACGACCGGGCGAAGAAGAATATTGGTACAGGGAAAAAAGAAGGGCATTTATCGATAAGGGATTTGGATTTTTTGACGGCAACGGACCAGGAGTACGATTCGACACCTCTTTTGTTGACAGGTGGAACGAGGAAAGTGTTGCCACAGGAGGAAATGATTATTATCATCCCGACACACGCCTGCATTTCATTATTGGTGCTGATGACAGGGGCATGTACCATGTATCCACGGACTATATCTACCGATTGTTCGAGGAAGGGAACCCGGATATTACCCTCGAAATCGTACCCGGCACCCCCCATAATATCCTGCGTTCAGAAGCTGGGAAAGCAGCACTTACCAGTGCCATCCTGGGACATCACAGGCCAAAATCGAGCATTCTGTCGGAAAGGGATTCTTTGGTGCCGACTTATACCAATATCAGGTATGGAATACATGAACGAAACGTGTTTGACTTCTGGCAGGCGGAATCAGATGAACCCACCCCGCTGGTGATCTGGATTCACGGGGGAGGATTTAATAATGGTGATAAATCTTCCGCAATGAATCCGGAGAATGCAGAGTATTTAGAAAGGTGCCTGGAACATGGGGTGTCCTTTGCTGCGATCAATTACCGGTATGCCACAACTACCCGGCTGGATTCAATTATGCTGGATGCAGCACGGGCGGTCCAGTTTTTCAGGAGCAAGTCCGGGAGACTCAATATAGATAAGAATAAGATAGCAGCTTACGGGGGTTCTGCCGGAGGAGGGATCTCTCTGTGGCTGGCGGTGCATGATGACCTGGCAGATAAGACCAGCAAGGACCCTGTATTGCGGGAATCATCAAAGTTAACCGTAGCCGGACATCTGAGATCCCAGGCAACGTATGATTTTGCCCGGTGGCCTGAGTTCCTGAATTTGCCTGAAGACTGGCGTAGCATCGCTGGAGGTGATCTGCAGCTGTATAAGATACCGGATGCATCATGGTATAGTGCACCTGAAATTGTTGCGCTGAGAACAAACCTGGATATGATCGGAATGATTGATCCATCTGATCCCCCGGTATACATGGAGAACCTGCGTGAACCCAGGTTGGATACAAGGGGTGATATCCTGCATCATCCGGCACATGCAATTTACCTGAAGAAATTCTTTGACCGTATGGAGGTACCCAGTACCCTTGTAATTTCAGAAACACCTGGAAAAGACAGGGAGGACATGCTCGATTTCTTTTTCAGGTACTTGCTGACAGAAGAGGACAGGGAAGTAGATTAAAGATTATCGCTTCAGGATTTTCTGTTGCCGGACAGCGCCTTTTTCGGTAGTTATATTCACTAAGTATACTCCGGATCTCAATCCTGAAACATTTACACTGTTTTCAGCGGCAGTTTGTGACATTACAAGGCGCCCGCCTGCATCCATAATTTTGATTTGATCCACCTCATCTGGATAAATATCTACCTGGAATATGCCTTCGACCGGATTTGGATAAACCCGAAATTCAGGCACTGCTTTTGGTGATATAGATGTAGTCGAATCAGAAGAAGCTTCCTCATACTCATAGTTTTCGAGCCAGGTTACCCACATGGATTGGAACTCGGCCGCTTTATCGCTCCTGCTGTCTTTGAGATTATTGATCTCCTGGAGATCGGTGGTTAAATTATAGAGTATTTCTACAGGGGGATTTGCACCATTCCCAAAGTACACACGCCACTCTCCCTCTTCATCGATCACCTTCATGGCACTGCTCCAATATTGTTCCCGATTTCTTGACCTGTCAGATCCCAGCCAGATGTCCAGCACTTCTTCCCCATGAAACTGGCTGAGGTCAATATCAACACCGGTAACCTGGCACAATGTAGGCAGCCAGTCCAAAGCAGACCACGTAGATTCTGTATTCACTTTTCCTGCAGGGATGTTGCCGGGCCACCTCATGATACATGAAGTGCGGATGCCCCCTTCATACTCATCATGTTTTTGTCCTCTTAATCCGCCAGAGTAACCAACCAGGTTAATTTTTTCCGGTTTCTTCAGATCCAGTTGCGTCGGTGCCGGCCCCTGGTCACTGGTAAACATGATGATTGTATTGTCGGCAATTCCCAATTCATCCAGCCTGGCAAGCAGCTTTCCAACAAATGTATCAAGGAAGTATACCTCGGTAAGGTATTTTGCCATGGCATCATTGATGTCACCGGATATACCGGCGGCTTCTGCAGCATCAATGTTTTCGGGATCCCTGGCAGACTCCACCACATCAAAGCTCTTCTGTATCTGGGATCCGGTAAAATCCTCCCGGTTGACGAATGGTTCGACCACCAGCTGACCCTCTCCATCAACTGTGCCATAGCCTGCCAATTCAATCAATTCCGGACGGGGATCCACAGGACTATGCGTTACCCTTCCCATCACATTCAGATAAAATGGCTCATCCTTATGAGCCTCAATAAAAGTGATGGCCCTGTCATAAATTTTCTGGTCACGACCAAATTCATCCCTGCCGCCTCCGCCAAGCACTTCATATTCATCCAGGCCATACACACCAGGAACCATTTCATTGTCAGGACCGATGTGCCATTTACCAAAATGTCCGGTAGCGTAGCCTGCTCCTTTCATCAGCTCCATGATTGTGATGCGATCCACGTAGCCATTCTCTGCCTGGGTAAATCCATAATCCCTGGTATCAATCGGGTAGCTGTCAGGTACCCGGCTGGTGAGCAGACCAACACGACTGGGGTGACAGGTTTTTCCTGTCACGTTAAATTTCATGAACATGGTACCTTGTTCCGCCAGCTGATCAAGATGGGGTGTTCTGGCATAGGGATGTCCGAAGCAACTTAAGTCGCCATATCCCAGGTCATCAGCAAACAACAGGATGATATTGGGCCTGTCATTTTGATCACCCCCTGCTTCTGAGTTTTTATTGTTGACATTGACGAATCCAGCGCTCAGGACAATGATGATTGCGAAGGTGATTTTTTTCCATGTTGACATTTCCGTAAAGTAATTGGGGTTTAATGAACAACGATTTTGCGTGTTGTCAGCTTTTCGTTTTCAGCGGTAAACCGGATGAGGTAAATGCCATTTATAAGGGCACTTACATCAATCTGGTTCATATTTTCGCGCTGATCTATAAGAAGGTTTCCTGTTATATCAAAGACCTGGATCCTCTGTATCCGGGGGCCTTCAATATAAACCACATCACTTGCAGGAACAGGATGGACCTCAATTGTTTCATCGCCAGCATAATTTGGAATAACAGCGACTGTAGAATCATTGCCTGACTGGTTATTTGGGTGATTTGGATCAATAGACATGGTCTGAGATAATTCCAGTCTTCCATCCAGCATTTTCTGTGCTTCACCTGCTACGCGCAGGTACCAGTCGTTCGGCAGGTCATACCCGTCTTCATCGAGTGTACATACTTCGTATTTTGTTCCGGCAGGGGCTTCCTCGTTTGTTGCAGCCATTTTATAAATCGCAGTCCCTTCGTCGACCTCATCAAACATGGCGCCGTAAATAAATTTATGTTGCACATTTTTTTCTTTGTAGGCTTTACATATTTCGTATACCTGGTTCCAGAAAAACTGTCCGCCGGAACGTTTTCTCCAGTTAAAAGAATCAGCCTTATCATGTTGTGTTGCAGTGGATGCCCCGGGAGAAACCACAGGGGCGTAATCAATATTATTGGCCTGGCAATAATCAATATCCGCCTGCATCCGGTTAATGTCATTGTTTGTTAATGAAACCCCATCGGACTGGGTCGCAAACATTGTTCTCCAGGGAGAAACCATATCCAGCCTCAAAAACACCTGGTCCCAGCCACCCTCTTTTGGATCTGTACGCCAGTCCCTGGGAACACCTCCCATTACATACACTTCATATTTAGCTGACCTGCCGTCTGTATTCTGATAAAAGTCCAATATCGTATGTGCTTCAGATGGCAGCATGGGACGGTTATCAAATCCCAGTCCCCAGAATCCGATGACGGGCTTGTTGTTTTGCTTCATATACATGGGACTTTCCAGCACCTTCAGATCGTCAACGCAATGTTTCCAGTCATTGATCATCTTATCGATCATTTGCTGGCCTCCGGTTTTTTTATCATTATTGCAGGGCATCATACAAAATTTCACCCCATATTTTTCGCATGCTTTGATTACGTGCCTGGTCACCTGGTCCCTGAATTCCAGCTGGAAAGCGGATGTTATATTGGCGTTTTGTCTTTGCAGGAACAATCCTTTGATGCCATATTCCTTCATCCATTGAACATGCAGGTCAACTGTTTCATAGTCGTAGGCGGAGTATAAAGTTGCTGTGGAGCCATCCGGATATTTCAGATTGGTAGGATACGTGACTTCGTATTCAGACATGTCGGGATACATATCCACACTCAATATGTTACCGGTGTTTACATCATCGAACCAATGATACCATTGGTCGGGACTCACCTGCCTGCCATCATTCTTTGCCAGGTGCCAGGCCTGGTATCCCCAGAAAATGCCCTCGTCTAAATCGTTCTGAGCATATACTATTGAATTTGAACATGCGAGTACAAAAAAAGCAATAGCCCAATATTTTCTGTACATGTCTGTAAAAGGTTGTTAGTGAATAATTAGTGTTTGGCTTTACAAAGCCCTCCGCCAGGGCAAGGTTGGTTCATATCCTTTTTCTTTAAATCACTGAAATATGTTTGCGAAGTGAGGATGAGAACAGACATGTAAATATCTCTTTATGTACTTAATTTTGGATTAATAATTACATAATTACCGGCGATGTATCCCCCAATATGTTTAACAACGTCATTGGTTCGGGATTTTTTCTTTGATGAAATAATGCCTTAGAGCATGCGTTGTAGGGACATACTATTGTATTGTTATATTTGCCTTATAAAATCCCAATTTATCTTCAACAATGAAAACAGTTTTTTCAATTTCAATTTCAATATTAATCGTGATGGCGGCTTGCAACCAGGATTCTGTAAACAGGAAGAAACACCCTGATAATCCTTTTTTTACCGGTTTGAACGAAGTCATCCAGTATGCAGATGTGACCGGGGAGGACATCAGTGAATATGCACAGATCACCATGGAAAATGCTGAAGCTGTCCTTGAAGCTATCCGGACAACAGCATCTCCTGAATTCGACAATGTATTTGTACCATACGACCGGGTGGTGCATATGTTAAGCAAGGCAAGCAACAATTCTTTTATGTTATACTGGGTCTCTCCCGATTCTCTTTCCAGGGTGAGGGGACTGGAGGCATACCAGGAGATTGATTCAATGATGACAAGCCTCAGTTCAGATGATCAAATATACAGCCAGATGCTTGCCTTTTCGAAATCGGGTAACTACGGTAAGTTAGACAAGGTTAAAAAACGACTTGTAGACGATGTGATGCAATATTTTGAGCATGCAGGAGTGAACCTGGAACCTGAACGCCTTGCGAAGTTTAAAAAGCTAAAAGCTGAGATCAATGATCTTTCTTCGCAGTATTCCATCAACATGAATACGGCCAATGAAAAATTAATCCTGGATGAAGCAGGTGCTGCAGGCTTACCGGAAAACCTCAGGGATCGTTACAGGAAGGAGGAAGGGAAATATGAAATCCCTGTAATGCCGGCGACACGCCGACCCGTAATGAACAATGCTGATTCAGAGGATACCCGGAAGGCATATCTGATCAAGTATCGCAACAGGGCTTATGAAAAAAACCTGGAGATACTCGATTTACTGGTTGAAAAGCGAGATGAATTAGCGGGCCTGATGAATTATGAGACGTATGCTGCGTACACCACATCCATGAAAATGTCAAAGAATCCGGAGGCAGTCTGGAATTTTCTTAATGATTTAGTTGCACGCGCAAAGGAAAAAGCGATCCTGGATCATGAGCGCCTGAAGGAAGAACGTAATAGTTTAACCGGGACCAACAGCAATGCGCCCGTTGAACCCTGGAATGTGAGCTACCTCAGGAACCAGATTTTGCTTTCTGAATACAATGTTGACCCGGAAGAGGTCAGGGAATATCTTCCCATGGACGCCTGCCTGGAGGGGATGATGGATATTTTTTCTGAATTATTGGGCGTTACGTATAAAAAAGCAGCACAGCCGGGTGCGTGGCATGAGGATGTACTGTTATACGAGGTATATACAGATGGAGAATTAACAGGACGGTTTTACCTGGATCTCTATCCAAGACCGAACAAGGAATCATGGTTTTATGGTGTGGGCATCAATCCCGGCAGATTAATGCCAGAGGGTTACGAAGTACCGGTATGCATGCTTTTGGGAAATTTTACTGCTCCTACTGAATCCCGTCCTTCATTGATCAGCCATAGCGAATTGAATACCCTTTTCCATGAGTTCGGACATATCATGGACAATATGTCCTACAACGGAGCATTTGCCTCCCAGTCAAATTCCAAAGCTGATTTTGGGGAGGCCATGTCGCAGCTTTTTGAAAACTGGTTATGGGATTATGATATGTTGAGCTCGTTTGCTAAGCATTATGAAACGGGAGAGGTGCTTCCGCGGGAGCTTTTTAATAATATGCTGGAAGCGAAAAATGTCACTTCCGGACTGGATGCGCTGGGATCTCTTCGCAACAGCGTGTACGACATGACATTGTATGATAAATATGATCCGGAGAACCCGATTGATACCGATGCACTGTGGGTAGAGATTGACAGGGAGATGCCGTTGTCCATGTATGTTGAGGGAACACATCCCCAGGGGAGCTGGATCCATATCAATACTCATCCTACCTATTACTATGGATATTTATGGGCCGAGGTCTATGCACAGGATATGTTCACGGTTTTCAAGCAAAACGGACTCACTGATACGGAAACCGGGGTACGCTACAGGAACCTGATCCTTGCTAACGGGACCCAGCGGGATATTGAGGAAGCCGTCGAAGAATTCCTTGGCAGGCCAATGAACAATGAGGCCTATATCAGGAGCCTGGGGCTGGAATAAGTATATTTATTTTAACGGCTCATGATTTAATCTTTCCTGGAACAGATGAAATAATGAATGATCCACATTTGTGGATTTGAGGAAATTAGTACACAAATTTTTCACCGGCCTGTGTTCAGGGTGAATAAGCAAATTCACTGTATATCAAATAGATAGAACAGGAGTTGCATCATCATCTTATTTTTGGCAGGATTTTGTACGTATATCCAATACCAGGTATTTGATGCTTGAGCAGGACCCAGGCTTTGATGCCTGGTCTGAGAAAGCAGGAACATTGGATAAGGATAATGCAGTAACTATGGAGAAAAGCAATAAATATGACACACTGGCGGATGCAACTTCACAGCTCCTGGAAAAAGGGTACAATATCAATTTCCAGGTCAATAGCGCGGGCAAATTGACTGACAATAAGGACCTGGAATTTGAACCAACCGAAGTAATATTGAAGGAGGTCCATCGGTTTGAAGGCATGACCAATCCGGCAGACAGTTCGATACTTTATGCAGTAGCGACCAGGTCGGGGGAAAAGGGGATTGTAATTGACTCTTATGGGGCAGAAGGTTCAGAGGTAACCTCGGACTTTATGAATAAAGTAGAGCAGCAGCAGTTTGACTGATCGGTGGTGATCAGGATTGAATTATTAACATATTGGCGGTCATAAATGTCGGCTATATTTGGGATCGCCCCACTGATAAAACAAAAAGATATTATGACGGATTTGAACAGTAAAAAAGTAGCTATACTGGCTACCAACGGTTTTGAGGAGTCGGAATTATTTGAGCCATTGGAAGCCTTGAAAGGAACCGGGATACAGGTGGATGTAATTTCAACAGAAAAGGGTGAAATCACGGCGTGGAAT
>CAYOSB010000167.1:0-8658 GCA_964406495.1 uncultured Bacteroidaceae bacterium
GAAACTGATAGCAGCAAAAACAGTAAGCATGTTTATTTATTGAAGCGCTAAATTGAAAGGACATTGAAAACACTGGAAATAGTTTCTGTAAACATTTCAAACGAAAAGGGAACCGTAAAAGTACCGGTACATGAGATTGAATTGGATCACCTGGGGGTCAGGGGAGATGCCCATGCGGGAAGCTGGCACCGGCAGGTAAGTCTGCTCGCGAGCGAAAGCATCATGCAGGCAGAGGAGGCTGCAGGGGAGAAGTTCCCCGACGGTACATTTGCTGAAAATATTACCACCCGGGGAATTCAGATTCATAAGACCAACATCCTTGACCGGTTTGTCAACGATTCGGTCGCGCTCGAGGTCACCCAGATCGGAAAAAAATGTCATGCCAAATGTGCCATTGGGCGTAAGGTGGGCAATTGCATCATGCCCCTGGAGGGGATCTTTGCACGGGTGACCGGCGGCGGTATCCTGAAACCCGGTGACCGGCTGACGTATCATCCTAAAACATTCAGGATCAAAGTTATTACCCTGAGTGACCGGGCATCTTCCGGGGAATACGAAGACCAAAGCGGGCCGGAGATCGAGCGCATATTGACCTCCTGGGCGGGTGAAGCCAGGCTAAAAATACAGGTTGACAGGGAAATCATTTCCGACGAAAAGACAGACCTGGTAAGCAAGATGGAATTCGCTATTGCAGGAGACTATGATATGGTCTTTACCACCGGCAGCACGGGCATCGGTGCGCGCGACATTGCACCTGAAACGATCTCGGATTTCCTGGAAAAAGAGGTCCCGGGGATCATGGAAATGATAAGGATGAAGTACGGTGCTGAAAAACCCAATGCTCTATTGAGCAGGTCTGTTTGCGGCACACATGGAAAGACATTGATATTCACCCTGCCTGGAAGTCCGAAAGCTGTTCGTGAATACATGCAGGAGATCACAAAAGTGTTGTTTCATATGCTATTGATGGTTCATGGAATAAGTGCCCATTGACAGCTTAAGAGCAGGAATCCATGCGTGCCTTCTATCAGGTAACAGCTATTAATGCCTGTTTTTATGGTATATATCTTTTGATTCATAACAGACAGCAAGTTGAAGGCAAGTTAAGAAATGCTGTACAGAAACACAATACCGTGTTACAGTCGAATGGCCAGCAAAGTGCTTGAATGAATCAATTTTTTAAGTCGCTTGACAACCAGGTATAAATTTCGTAAATTCGCTAATTGTTAAAAGAGAATTATTCTCCCTGGAGAATTAAACTATTTTGCGCAATGGTTGTTCAGATCAAAGACAGGTTAATTGAAAAGGGACTCAAGGTCACGCCCCAGCGCATCGCCATCCTGGAGGCAGTTTATACCCTGGGCAATCATCCAACTGCAGAAATGATCATGGATTATATCAGGGAGACCTATCCTGGGATTGCTGCAGGAACCGTGTACAAGGTGCTCGATGTTCTGATTGAGCACCAGCTGATCGAAAGGGTAAAAACCGAGAAAGATGTCATGCGGTATGACGGGATCCTGGAAGATCATCATCACCTGTATGCTGCTGAATCAGCAGAGATCAGAGATTATGTGAATGAAGAACTGGACGGCATATTGAGGAATTATTTTCAGCAGAATGAAATAGAAGATTTTGAAATACAGAAGATCAGGCTGCAGATCAACGGGCGATTCCTGGACAGCAGTAACAACAGGGAAACCACAGAGAGCGGGAAAAAAAGAGGAAAAGCACAAAAAAAATAAACATGAATACAAAGGCGTATTGCAGATCAACATGTTATTTGTCACAGCGCGCGAAGAAAAAAACAGTATAACTAATCAGTAAAATCAGATCAATACATAATTAAAATTTAAGCGTATGAAACACATGAAATTTTCAGGTACTTCAAACCGTGACTGGTGGCCGGATCAATTGAATCTGGACATTCTTCGTCAGCATTCTGCACTTGCCAACCCGATGGACGCATCCTTCAACTATGCAAAAGAATTCAAATCCCTCGATCTCAAGGCAGTGAAAAAAGACATTTCGGATCTGATGACGAAGTCACAGGACTGGTGGCCTGCTGACTTTGGCCATTACGGACCCCTCTTTATCAGGATGGCCTGGCACAGTGCCGGTACCTACCGTGTAGCTGACGGACGCGGGGGTGGCGGAACAGGCACACAGCGCTTTGCCCCGCTGAACAGCTGGCCCGACAATGTCAACCTGGACAAAGCACGATTATTGCTCTGGCCGGTGAAACAAAAGTATGGCAAAAAAATATCCTGGGCCGACCTGATGATCCTGGCCGGCAATGTTGCGCTGGAATCAATGGGTTTTAAGACCTTTGGTTTTGGAGGCGGACGTGAAGATTTGTGGGAGCCTGAAAAGGATATTAACTGGGGACCCGAGCAGGAGTGGCTTGCAGACGAGCGGCACGATACAGACGGAAACCTCAAGGGACGTCTTGCTGCCGACCACATGGGACTGATATATGTCAATCCGGAGGGACCCAACGCGGAACCCGACCCGCTCAAATCTGCCAAATACATTCGTCAATCTTTCAAGCGGATGGCCATGAACGATGAGGAAACCGTAGCGTTGATTGCTGGTGGCCATACTTTTGGTAAAGTGCATGGTGCTGCTCCCGAAAAGCACCTCGGCCCCGATCCGGAGTCGGCTCCTATTGAGCAGCAGGGACAGGGTTGGAAAAGCAGTTACGGAACCGGTAAAGGCGCGCATACGATTACGAGCGGACTTGAAGGAGCCTGGACCAATGAACCCATTCAGTGGGACATGGGTTTCTTTGAGAACCTGTTCGAATATGAATGGGAGGTGATTAAGGGTCCGGGAGGAAAATACCAGTGGAAACCTAAAGGTGATGCCGGACAGGGAACCGTCCCGGATGCTCATGATCCGAACAAGAGGCACGCTCCCATGATGCTTACCACTGACCTTGCCCTGAAAGTGGACCCTGAGTACGAAAAGATATCCAGGCGGTTCTATGAAAATCCGGATGAGTTTGCTGATGCATTCGCCAAGGCATGGTACAAGCTGGTGCACCGTGATATGGGACCCAAGTCACGCTACCTGGGACCGGAAGTGCCCGAGGAAGAGTTTCTATGGCAGGATCCCATTCCCGAAGTGGACCATGAATTGATCGGGGAGGCAGATATTAAGGAATTGAAGAAAAAGATCCTGGATTCAGGCCTTTCGGTTTCCGAACTTGTATCCACTGCCTGGGCATCCGCTTCGACTTTCCGCGGATCAGATTACCGAGGCGGGGCCAATGGAGGACGTATAAGGCTTGCGCCTCAGAAATCCTGGGAAGTGAATAACCCTGAGCAGCTTTCAAAAGTGCTTCAAAAGCTTGAAGAAGTTCAGCAGGCATTCAATGATGCACAGTCAGGAAATAAGAAGGTCTCAATTGCCGACCTGATCGTACTGGGAGGTTGTGCTGCCATTGAGCAGGCTGCAAAAAAGGCTGGACATGAGGTGACTGTTCCGTTTACACCAGGACGCACGGATGCATCAGCAGAAGAAACCGATGTGGAGTCATTTGAATTACTGAAGCCCAGGTCTGACGGGTTTCGCAATTACATCATGGACGATAGCAGGATCACTGCATCAGCGGAAGAGTTGTTGATAGACAAAGCGCAACTCCTCACCTTATCTCCGCCGGAAATGACCGTTCTTGTTGGAGGTATGCGTGTACTGAATACCAATTATGATCAGTCCCAGCATGGTGTTTTCACAAAACAACCGGAAACCCTTACCAACGATTTCTTCCTGAATTTGCTGGACCTGGGTACCACCTGGAAAGCAACTTCGAAGGAAGAACAGGTATTTGAGGGCACTGACCGTGCGACGGGAGCCAAAAAATGGACCGGTACACGTGTGGACCTCATCTTTGGTTCAAATTCTGAGTTACGTGCCATTGCGGAAGTCTATGGAAGTGAAGATTCAGAAGAGAAATTCGTACAGGACTTTATCGCCGCCTGGGACAAGGTGATGAACCTGGATCGTTTCGACCTCGACTGATGTAAAAATAAGTGAACCGGATCTTTCAGGTCCGGGAAGCTGTCAATATTAAAACCCGGGAATCTAAATAGATCACCCCGGGTTTTAATTTTTGATGAAAATCGTGGAGCTTTCCCTCTGCCGTTCAATTTCTTGCTTTCACCAGGAAGTATACAAAATCGTTTCCAAACAATTCACATTCTCATGGGTTTTACTATCGTTCGGAGATCGAATACTTACCTAAATTTCATGCGAATGGATATACATAAGTTAAGGAGGGAATCCACAAGGCGGCATAACAAGGGATGCTTGTTGGTTATAATCATAGCACTCTTTTCAAGTAATATTAGTTCCCAGGTCATCCCTGTGGTTTTTGCTGAAGGATTCACCAACCCGGTTTCCATTTCACATGCAGGGGATGAGCGACTCTTCATCGTGGAACGCGGCGGAACGATCCGGATCATCGACGGGGCTGAAAACATTGTATCCACACCTTTCCTGGATATTTCAGGGATTACCAGGTCAGGTGGAGAGCAGGGATTGCTTGGGCTGGCATTTCATCCCGACTATACTGAAAATGGCTATTTTTTTGTGAACCATACGGATCTGGACGGCAATACTGTGATTGCACGGTACAGTGTATCAGCAGAAGACCCTGACCAGGCAGACCTGGAAAGCAGGCTGGAGATACTGACCATTGAACAACCCTATTCCAATCATAACGGGGGGGACCTGAAATTTGGTGCGGATGGCTGCCTGTATATTGGGATGGGAGACGGGGGTGCATCGGGAGATCCCCAGAACAATGCGCAGGATCTGACTTCCCTGTTGGGAAAAATGTTGCGTATTGATATTGATAATGGAACACCCTATTCCATCCCGCTCGATAATCCGTACATTAAAGATGATGGGGCTGCAGATGAGATTTGGGCGAGCGGACTCAGGAATCCATGGCGCTTCAGTTTCGACAGGCAGACAGGTGATCTATGGATTGCTGATGTCGGTCAGAATGCCATCGAAGAGGTGAATTATGTACCTTCCGGAACCGGTGCAGGATTGAATTTTGGCTGGCGGTGTTATGAAGGCGAAGAGCCTTATAATACAGACAATTGCGGATCATCCGGCGATTATACATTTCCGCTTTACCAATATTACCATAGCGAGGATAACGGCTGTTCCGTAACCGGCGGATATGTGTACCGGGGTATTGAGTTTCCTTCGCTGGCCGGATACTACTTTTTCTCTGACTATTGCAATGATATCCTCTATTCGCTTCACGACAGTTCCGGAAAATGGGTGTTAACAAAGCATGGTCAGTTTCCGGAAAACAACTTTACTACTTTTGGAGAAGACCAGCAGGGAGAACTATACATTGCAGGCATTTCCAGCGGAATTGTATATAAACTGACCACAGAGGAAGCGCCAAACGGGTTCACTGCTCCGTTTGCTTCGCCATGGAAGATCTACCCGAATCCGGCACAAGATCAAATTTACCTGTCTTCCAATGGACACGGACAGTTGCCTGAGAAAGTCAGGGTTTTTAATGCCTCCGGGGATCTGGTCAGGGATTTTACACCCACCGGTCCCGGTGAAGCCATGGAAATTCGGGGAATACCACCGGGAGTCTTCCTGGTGGAGATCACAGCTTCGGGCGAAACGACACATGAAAGGCTGATTGTGATGGAGTAACAATTAAATTCAGTATCAATACTTTTTCAAACAAAGAATGGCATGCAAATATTTTCGAAAAACACACAGGTTATAGATTTGGTAGAAACAAACTATCACTTATTACCGGTGCTGAACCGTTTTGGTATTTCCCTTGGAAACAAGGAATTGACACTTGGTGAGATTTGTGATTCTGTTCATGTTGATGTTCATTTTGTGCTGGCCATTCTCAATACCTATCACAATGAAGATTATTTTCCTGAAAATGAACTTCAGTCTTTCTCCCCGGTACTGATCCTTGATTACCTGCAGAAGACCCATTCCTACTACCTTGAATATGTGCTTCCAAAGATTGAGCAATTGCTTGACCAGCTGATGAAAAGCGACACTTCCGGAAAGCATCAGCTCGAATTGATCGAGAAATTTTACCTGAAATATAAAAAGGAATTGCTGCTGCATATTCAGGAAGAAGAAGAGATCGTTTTTCCCTATATCCATTCACTTATAGAGGAACAATCCGGTTCGACAGCGTATTCCATTCATACTTTTGAGAAGGAGCATTCAAATATCGATATTAAGCTGCACGATCTGAAAAACCTGGTGATCAAATACATCGAACCTGTGTACGATAACAACATTTGCAATGAGTTTCTGATCACCCTGTTGCGCTTTGAGCGTGACCTTGTGGATCATGCACGTATTGAGGATAACATATTGATACCCCAGGTGCTTCAAATGGAAAAGGACATTCATGACTGATTGTGTGGTCATCATACATGGTTCTGAAATCGTGCAGCTGGGACTGACTTCCATTTTGCAGCGACACTTCAATTTTTTTGTGAGGTCATTTGCTACATTCCATGATTTTCTCTCTTCCGGGGAAAAATTCAATGGTACCTCGTTGATCATTACCGGGTATGAACTATCCATGCAGCCGGATTTTCAAAGTTACCTGGCAAAACAGCCCGGTATCACCTCCATGGTTCTTTTCCAGCAGCACCCCACAGGTGAGCAGGAGTCCGGGTTTCATTATATTTGCCTGGATTATTCTCAAACCGAGATCCGCGACAGCATTGATCGTGCAATAGGGATTTCAAATGAAGAAAAAACACCTTCGGAGCTAACTGACCGGGAAATTGAAGTGCTCAAACTGCTGGCTATGGGCAACAGCAATAAGGAGATCGCATCAAAGCTTTTTATAAGTACACATACGGTTATTTCACACAGGAAAAACATCTCGGAGAAACTTTCCATCAGGTCGGCATCCGGACTGACAGTCTATGCGGTGCTTAATAATTATATCGATACTTCCAACCTGGATATTGGCGATCTGATCTAATATCCCAATTTTTTGGGATTGTCTGCATAGCGGATTCACTTCATCTTTGTTACCGGATATTTTGATCAACAAATGGCAATTGTTCAGCTTACTGCTGCAGTCAACCATGTTGTTCCGATATCTGCCGGTAGCGGGACGCAGTAATCTGTAGCCCAAAAATCCCGCAGCATCTTATTGAGATTAAATATATTAAAATGAAGAACATCTTTATTAGCATGGGACTGTTGATGGCGGTCTGGGTGTCGGGACAGGAAGGTGACAGCCTTTCAAATTTATACAGTAATTCCGCAGACAATCTTCTGCTGCAAGACTCCCGCCTGGTCGTCGGTGGCTACGGTGAGGTCCATTATAATCAGCCTCTTGTAGCTGGTCAGAGAGATATTGGCAAATTGGATGTGCACCGGGTCATTATGCTGCTGGGGTACAATTTCAACGAAAAAACCAAATTTGTCAGTGAACTGGAATTCGAACACGTAAAAGAGGTGTATGTTGAACAGGCCTTCCTGCAATACAAGCTGAACAGGTATGTAAATATAAGGGGAGGGCTCATGCTGGTTCCCATGGGAATTATTAATGAATACCACGAGCCTACCACTTTTAATGGTGTCGAACGCCCGGTAATTGACAAATATATTGCGCCGACCACCTGGCGTGAAATCGGGTTTGGGGTCACCGGTGTGATCCTTCCGGCATATCTTAAATACCAGGCATATTTGATGAATGGGTTCAATGGATATGATGGCACTGCGCAGCTGAATGGGAAAAACGGGTTACGCGGAGGACGGCAGAAAGGAGCGGAAGCATTTATCAGCGCACCGAATTTTACCGGGAAGGTTGAATATTTTGGTATCCGGGGACTGAACGTGGGACTTTCTGCATACCTGGGTAATACTTCCAGTACATTGTATGATGGTATTGATAAATCCGATGCTGATGCGATGGCCAGGGCAGATTCATCCGTAGTAGGTATTTCCATGATCGGTCTGGATACCCGTTACAGTTTGGGGGGACTTCAATTGCGCGGACAATTGTATTATGCAGGGTTGTCCAACACGGCGCAGTACAATGAATTCACTTCGACGGAATCGGGGGAATTCAATGACCTGGGAAGCGCACTTTCAGGGTATTATGTCGAAGCGGGTTACAATGTGTTGCGTTCCATGGAAACCGAAAAGCAGCTGGTGCCTTTTGTGCGTTATGAGCAATTGAATACACAGGCAAACACCGTCGAGATGGTTACGGTTAATCCCGCATATAATAAAACGGTCATCACCACGGGCCTGACCCTTTCCCTTACTTCCGGAGCGGTGGTCAAGACAGATGTTCAATTGATCCGATCCGGGAATACAGGTGGGTTTTCTCCTACTTTCAATACCGGGATTGGTGTAATGTTTTAAACAAATCAGGATGATGAGCGTTGTGCGGAAATGTTTGTATATATTCATCATGCTGCCTTGCCTGGTAATGGCGCAGCCAGAGGTGGATTATGCCAATAAGACATTGGTTAAGAAGCTTGAAAAGGAAGGAATTGATTTGCAGCAATTGCAGGAAATTCCTTTGAGTGAGCCGGGAGCATCTGCAGCCGGACCAGGCGGAAAGTTTTTCATTGCGGGTACAACGAACGTAAGTCAGCTTCAATATATCTTTGT